>DXDC01000174.1 GCA_019115685.1 Candidatus Agrococcus pullicola | reverse complement strand
CCGTGTATCTGTCCGGCATCGAGCACCGGGTGAAGCGCCTGCCCGACACCGCGCACCGCGACCGCGTCTGGATGAACGACGCCGCAGAAGCGCAGGGCTTGTACGAGCAGGCGGGTGGAAAGCTGCCGCTGCAGGCGGATGCGCCAGAGCATCTCGTGCGCGCCCGCTGGCTCCTCGAAGAGCTGCGGGTGAGCCTGTTCGCGCAGCAGCTCGGCGCCCGCGGCCCGGTCAGCGTGCAACGCATCCGAAAGGTGCTATCCGGCGGCTGAACGTACCGGGCCCCACCTGGTTTACGGCAGGGTAACCGTACTCAACCGCGAACAGGATCGAGTGTGGCGAAGCCGATGAGTTCGGCGACCTGGCGCATCGTGGCGTCATGGGTGACGACGACCGCATCCAACCCGCTGCGGATCAAGGCCCCGAGGTGTATCGAGTCCAATGTCTTGATGTGCGGGATGATCGCCTCCGCCTCGCCGAGCGTTGCGTCATCGACGGGAAGGATTCCCACGTAGTCGATGATCTCGTCGCGTCGAGCCACAGGCAGCTGTTCGCGTCGAAGCACACGCGTGAGCTCTGTGCGGAGCAGCCGTGACGACAGCACCAGGTGATCGGCGTCGCCGGTCGTCTCATCGAACCATTCCGCGGCAGACGCGGAATGACCCAGGAGGATGCGGACTGCAACTGATGAATCGAGGTAGAAGTGCGTCACCAGTGGCCCTTGGCGTCTTCGATCAGCTCATCAATGGTCGCGGCGGTCTTCAGTTCGATCTTCTCGAGCCGAGCAGTTCGCGAACCGTCGCGCTTCTTCGGCTGCAGCATAACGACATCGGAGCCCGGGGGTACGAGCCTTCCCACCTCACGATTGTGACGTGTGATGCGGTACGTGGCACCGCCTTCGACCTCGGCGAGAGCCTTCGTCGGGTTCTGCCGTAATTCGCCGATGCTCACTGACTTCATGATCCAAGGTTACGCGCATTTGTCTACGTATGTCTAGATTTTCCAACGGAACGTTGCGTCCCAGCGGTCAGTGCATGACGATACGGTAGCGAGAACCCTGCCCCTGCCGTTCTCACGGTGCCTCGCCGTACCTTTTCTCGGTCTATACCGAAAGTCGAAGCAATAGTTTCGATGGCCTGCCGAAATCGACCGAGATTCGGCCGGGAGCGGCGAACACGCGGACCGCTTGGCCGCGACTCTAGATTCCACAGCTCGCTTTCCGTGCTGACACCGCGTCGACGACGAGACAATGGAGAGGTGACGAACGAGAACCGCTACGGCCCCGCATTCCAGCGCAACGCGCTCCTCCCCGGCATTATCGCCGCCGCTTGCCTGATCTTCTCCCAGCTCGTGATGCGCGGGACATGGGACACCGGCTTCACCTACGTCATCGCCATCTTCGCCCTCATCGTCGCGTGGTTCGCCGTGCAGGCGAGGCACTGGTGGTGGCTGCCCATCTTCGTGGGTGTAGCGGTCGCCTGGAATCCGGTGTATCCGTTCGGCTTCGAAGGGCAGGTGTGGGTGGGTGCGCACTACGTCGCCGCAGCCCTCTTCATCGTGGCGGGCATCCTGATCAAGAGCCCCCGCCAGGAGTGACCCGATCGACTGACTTTTTCGTATCACTGTCTGAATAACTGACATTCGGTCAGTCATTCAGAACAACCGCGTCTTTCGGGCGCGAAAGGCGTTTCCATCGCCTGCTCTCCGTCGCCCAACGTGCTCGGTGGCATAGAGGAACCTCCCGCGCAGTGTTCATTAGGCATACACACCGATTTCTGAGCGCCCGGTTAGGGTGGAGGTGTGAATACCGTCATCGTCGACGCCGTCCGCACCGCATCCGGCAAAGGCAAGCCGGGCGGGGCGCTCAGCGAACTGCACCCGGCCGCCCTCCTCGGCGACGTCATCGCCGCTCTCGTCGAACAGGCGGGCGTCGACCCGGCCCGTATCGACGACGTCTATGCGGGATGCGTCAGCCAATTCCGCAGACAGACGCAGAACATCGCCCGCACGGCGGCGCTCGCAGCGGGTCTCCCGGTCAGCGTGCCCGGCACGACGATCGACCGGCAGTGCGGCTCGAGCCAGCAAGCGCTGCAGTTCGCGCACGCAGCCATCGCGAGCGGCCAGGCCGATTGCATCGTCGTCTGCGGTGTCGAACTCATGTCCACGCATCAGATCGGCGCTGCTGCGATGGGCGAAGACCCCATCGCGGCGTTCGTACACGAACGCTTCGGCGGGCTCGTCCATCAGGGCATCGGCGCCGAGATCATCGCCGGCCGCTACGGCATCAGCCGCGAGGAATCGGATGCGTTCGCGGCTCGCTCGCACCGGCTCGCTGCCGAGCACGCCGAGTTCCACGACGACGATATCCTCGCGGTGACCACCTCGCACGGGCTGCACGAACGCGACGAGACGGTGCGCGCATCCACGACCGCCGAAGGGCTCGCGGGGCTCGACCCGGTTTTCGTCGACGACGCCCAGTCGGCGCGCTTCCCGGAAATCGCGTGGTCGGTCACGGCAGGCAACGCGTCACCGCTGACCGATGGGGCAGCCGCAGTGCTCGTGACGAGCGAACGGTTCGCGGAGAGCCAAGACCTCGACCCGCGAGCGCGCATCGTGTCGTCGGTCGCGGTCGGCAGCGACCCGGTCGAGATGCTGACCGGCATCATGCCCGCGACCGAACGCATCCTCACGCGCTCGAAGATGACGCTCGACCAGATCGATCTCTACGAAGTGAACGAAGCCTTCGCACCCGTGCCGCTGGCATGGCAGAAAGATCTGAAAGCCGACCCCGAGCGACTCAACGTGACCGGTGGCGCGATAGCGCTCGGCCATCCGCTCGGCGCATCCGGCGCCCGCCTCACGACGACACTGCTGCACGCACTCGAACTGCACGATGCCCGCTTCGGGCTGCAGACCATGTGCGAAGGCGGCGGCATGGCCAACGCGACCATTTTCGAAAGGATCTCCTGATGCAGATTGCGGGATGTTCGGCACTCGTCACCGGCGCCGCCTCCGGGCTCGGAGCCGCCACGGCCGAGGCACTTGCGGCAGCGGGTGCCTACGTTGTCGGATTCGACCTGCGCGAAGGCGAGAGCGACCACGTCACCTACGTCACGGGCGATGTCACCGATGAAGAGCAGGTACGTGCCGCAGTGCAGCGGGCGAACGATGCCGTGCCGCTGCGCATCGTCGTGAACTGCGCCGGCATCATCGGCGCCGAGCGCGCGGTCGGTCGCGAGGGCGCGCAGCCACTGGAGCACTTCGAACGCGTTGTTCGTGTGAACCTCGTGGGCACGTTCAACGTCACCAGACTCGCGGCCGAGGTCATGCAGACGGTCGAGCCGCAGGGCGAAGAACGCGGCGTCATCGTGAACACCGCTTCGGTAGCCGCCTACGAGGGCCAGATCGGTCAGCCTGCCTACTCGGCATCGAAGGGCGGCGTCGCCGCGATGACGCTGCCGCTCGCCCGCGAATTCGCCCGCAGCGGGATTCGTGTCATGGCCATCGCGCCGGGTATTTTCGGTACCCCCATGATGTCGTCGCTGTCGCGTCAGGCGCAGGATTCCCTCGGAGCGCAGGTGCCGCATCCCAGCCGCCTCGGTCGCCCTGAGGAGTTCGGGCAGCTCGTGCAGAACATCGTCGAGAACCCGATGCTGAACGGCGAAGTGATCAGGCTCGACGGCGCGATCCGCATGGGGCCGAAGTAACGACGCGCAGACATTCGACACCCCAGGGGCTGAACAGTGGGCAAGAGCTCCGCGCAGTAGGCCACAATGGGTAACTATGAACACCGCCTCTCCCCGATCGGAGCAACGGGGGCACCGCCCACCCGTCATTCGCACCACTTAGCGCCCCTCTCATCGCTGCCACCGCACTTGGCAGCACAAGCGGCGCGGCGCGCCGGGCTTTGGTCACGAGCGAAGAGATGGACACATGAGCACGTACGGAGAGGTACTGAAGACGCCGGGAGTGGCGTCGACACTGGCGGCGCAGTTGATCGGCAGATTTCCGATCGGCATGTATGCGATCGGGCTGCTCTTGCACATCCAGTACGCCTTCGACTCGTACGCTGCGGCAGGGACAGTACTCGCCGCGCTCTCCGGTGGCCAGGCGATCGCTACACCGTTCACGACGCGGCTCATGTCGAGACTGGGAACGCGCACACTGCTGTTGATCACGACCACGATCAGTGTCTCGTCGATGTTCGGCATCGCGCTGCTCTCGGCACCGCTGTGGGTATACATCGCGCTGGGTGCAGCGACGGGGCTAGCGATGCCCCCGATCGGGCCGACTGCGAGAACGATCTACCCGCGGCTCCTCTCCCAGCGTCAGCTGCCGCCGCTGTTCAGCTTCGACGCGATGCTGCAAGAGATCATCTTCATCATGGGGCCGGTGGCGATCACCTTCCTCGTCACGAGCGTCAACTCCACGGTCGCGCTGGCCGTTGCGGCAAGCGTGCAGCTGGTGGGCAGCGTGTGGTTCGCGCTGCTGCCCCGCGTCGGCAATCTGCGCATCCCGCCGACGAGCAAGCGGATGGGAGCCGTGCTGAAGAAGAAGCCGGTGCGGCTCGTCACTGTGGTCGGGTTCTTGGTCATCGGCGGCCTCGCGGGTGCTGAAGCGGGCATCGTCGCCGTCTACGGGCACGACGGGCCCGAGGCCGGCTGGATCCTGGCGATCGGCGCGCTCGGCTCGATCTGCGGCGGGCTCATCTTCGGCAGCCGAACGATCACGAAACGGTCGCTCGCGATTCGCTGCGGCATCCTCGCGATCGGCCTCGCCGCCGCTCCTCTGGTCATGACGTTCTGGGGTCTTGCCGGTACGTTGTTCGTCGCCAGTATCGGATGCGCGCCAGCGCTGGCGGCGATCAGCGCGATCATCGTCGGTTCGGTGAAGTTCGCCGACACACCGGAGTCATACGGCTGGGTGAACTCGGGCCAACTCGTCGGCATCGCGCTCTGCTCTGGGCTGGCCGGCGTGCTCATCGACATGATCGGCCCTGCGGGCGGACTCATCGTCGGCGCCACCGCCGCGCTGCTCGCAACCATCATCGCGTTCATCTTCCGCGACTCGCAGCCCGACCTCACCGACGGCGTCGTCGAGCCGCCACCGACCGCACCGATCGAGCTGCCTCGGTAGGCAGCGCCGAGAAACGGCGTCGTGCTCGAAAAACGGCAAACGTCGCCGCATCTCAGTGCAAAACGCGAAAATCGCCGCATCTCGTGACCGTCTCAGCGGAACACCACAACGCATCAGCGGCCATCTCGGCAACTGAACGCAAGCGTTCACCAGACGCCAGCATCCCCGCCCCTGACAACTACTCGGACGCGCGCATGCAGCTGCATCGACATCCCGCTCGAAAGACCGCAAACTCCTCACACCGGACACCCGAATCGTGCCCAAAAACCGACCATTGAACAGAGCCCGAGTCTCGCGCGCAATCACGCCGAATCCGGGTCGCCGAAACTCGCCGAAATCACCCGTATCGCGAGTGCCTCACCGGGAAGTAGAGTGATCCCGTGAGTACGTATGAGGAGGTGCTGAGAGCACCGGGAGTTGCCGTCACGATGACGGCGCAGCTTGTCGGCAGATTCCCTGTCGGCATGTATTCGCTCGGCATTCTCTTGCACGTCGAGCAGAAGTTCGAGTCGTACGCCGCGGCCGGTCTGGTGCTCGCCGCGCTGTCGGCCGGTCAAGCGCTCGCGACCCCCGTCACAACCCGCATGATGTCGCGTTTCGGCACGCGCCGATTGCTCCTGGTCACGACGATTCTGAGCGCGTTGTCGATGTTCGGCATCGCCGTGCTGCACGTGCCGCTCTGGGTCGATGTCGCGCTCGGTGCGGCTGCGGGGTTGACGATGCCGCCCATCGCCCCGGCGGTACGAACGCTGTATCCGAGAATGGTCGCGCAACGACAGCTCGGCCCGCTGTTCGCGCTCGACGCGACGCTGCAGGAACTCGTCTGGGTCATCGGCCCGGTCGCCATCACCTT
Source organism: Candidatus Agrococcus pullicola (assembly GCA_019115685.1). Classification (GTDB taxonomy): domain Bacteria; phylum Actinomycetota; class Actinomycetes; order Actinomycetales; family Microbacteriaceae; genus Agrococcus; species Agrococcus pullicola. The sequence continues at coordinate 15,590 of DXDC01000174.1, read as the reverse complement.
CCTCGCCACCTCCTTCGACACCCTGATCGGTCTCTCGATCGCAGTCGCCGTGCAGCTGGGAGGCGGGCTCTGGTTCGCGCTGCTCCCCCGCGTCGGCAATCTGCGCATCCCGCCCACGAACAAGCGGATGGGCGGCGTACTGAAGAAGAGGCCGGTACTGCTGGTCGTGATCGTCGGTTTCTTGATCATCGGTGCATTCGCAGCGGCCGAAGCCGGTGTCGTCGCCGTTTACGGGCACGATGGCCCGCAGGCCGGCATCATCCTGGCGATCAGCGCCATCGGGTCGATCATCGGCGGTGTGCTGTTCGGGCACCGGACGATCACGAAGCGCTCGCTCGCGATCCGCTGCGTCATCATGGCGGTCGGTTTCATCGCCGCTCCGTTCGTGATGACGTTCTGGGGGCTCTCGTCCGCAATGTTCGTCGCAGGGTTCGGATGCGCCCCCGCAGTTGCCGCCATCAGCGCGATCGTCGCCGGATCGGTCAAATTCGCCGACACCCCGGAAGCCTACGGCTGGGTCAACTCGGGGCAGCTCGTCGGTGTCGCGCTGTGCTCCGCGCTCGCCGGCATCATGATCGATTTCGTGGGCGCGGGAGGCGGGCTCATCGTCGGCGGCGTCTCGGCAACGCTCGGCGCACTGATCGCGTTCATCTTCCGCCGTCACCAGCCGGACCTGACGGAGGGCATCGTCGAACCGCCGCCGACGGCTCCCATCGAGCTCCCCCGCTAAGCGCTGCAGGAAGCCGGCAACCCGACCCGGCCGCGGCGCTGGAAGTTTGTCAACCTCGTGCTCTAGACGGTTTTTTACGGGTGCGGACGGCTTCTGGACCCGTAAAAACCGTCTAGACCCGTGGCGCACATCCTCCGCACGAAAGGTAGAATCGCCGGGATGACTTCCCCTATCGAATCCGGCCCGGATGCCGAGCGCATCCCGCACGGCATCGCCGCTTCTTGGGGCGTTGCCGCGGCGCCTCAGCGCGGCCCAAAGCGTGAGCTGACGCTCGAACGGATCACGGAGGTCGCGATCGAGATCGCCGACGAGGAGGGGCTCGAGGCGGTTTCCATGAACCGTGTGGCCACGAAACTCGGTTTCACGCCCATGTCGCTCTACCGTTACGTCAGCGGCAAGGACGACCTGCTGCAGCTGATGTTCGATGCCGCCTCGGATGTGCCGCTCGCAACGTTCGACGGCTCGTGGCGCGAGCAGCTGACACAGTGGGGTGCGATCGTGCGCGCCGGCTACCGCGCGCATCCGTGGCTGTCGTCGATGCCGCCTTCTTCAACACCCAGTACCCCGAACCGCATCGCGATCGTCGAAGCCGGGATTCACGCGCAGCGCAGCCTGGCGCTTCCCTCGAATCTCAAGCTGACGGTGACGATGCTGCTGCTGGGCTACATCGGCATGTTCCAGCTCGCCAGCCACGACACTGTGCACGATTCGGTGCGCGCAGCGCTGCCCGAGCTGGTCACGGAGGATCGCTTCCCGACGCTCGCACCCCTCGTCGCAGACGGCCTCTTCGACCAACCCATGAACGACAGCGATCAAGTGTTCTTCTTCGGCTTCAACCGATTCCTGGACGGCATCGAAGCCTGGATGCGCGACGGGGTCGACGACGCCATTGAACGCGACCACAGCCTCCCCGCGGCCGTGACGAAAGATAGCAGGGTGCGGGACGCGCTGAAGTCGGTGCGCGAAGCCGAAGAGCGTCTTCGCGCCGCTCAGGCGAAGGCGACACAAGCGATCGACAGAGTGACCGAACGCGAGCGCAAGACCGCGGAGAAGGCCGCCGCGAAGGCCGAAGCCAAAGCCAAGAAGCGCGCGAAGAACGACTGACACCCCGGAGGGGAGTTCTCCCCATTGCGGTGGATCGACCCCGCCCTTACGATCATTTCGGAAGGGAACGGAATTGGCGATCAATCTACCGGGCGAACTCGCCTGGGTGCTCAACATGCTCGGCTATGACTGGCCGGAAATCGACGAGGATGAACTCCGTCGTGGCGGTGGGTTCACCCGCGACTTCAAGACTGATCTCGAAGGCGCCATCGCAACGGCCGACGCGATCATCAACTCCGACCTGAATGCCAGCCTCGAGGCGGGTACTGCACGTTCCTTCACCGATGCGTGGGACGAGAACAGTCAGGGCAATATCGCGAAGATGTTCGAGCTTTTAGAGCCCGCGGCCGAGGCGATGGACCTGTTCGCAGACATGGTCGAGGCGTTAAAACTCAAGGTCATCGCCGAGCTCGTGATCACCGCTGCTCAACTCGCGGCAGCCGCAGCGACAGCGTTCTTGACGGCAGGGCTCAGCGCGGCGGCGAACGTCGCGATCATCTTCGCCCGCAAGAAGGCACTGACCTTCGCGACGAACTACATGATCGAGCAGTTGATCGCCGCGATTCTGCCGATGGTCATCGAGCCGCTCACGAACACGCTCATGACGCTGGTGGATCGGATGCTCGATGCACCGACCACGCAGGGCATGATCGGCGACCCCAGAGAGTACAAGGCCGACCTCGAGGCGTTGGAACTCGTCGCATCCGACCTCGACGCGAGCGGTCTGGATCAGGAGCGGATCACGGACGACTACTTCGATCGAATGTCCTCACTACAGATCATCACGGGGGGCTGAGTCATGGCACAACTCGCCAAACACGCAGACGAAGTTATGAGCGCCATCTTCAGCGCTGCCCGGCGCCTTCGTGAGGGGATGCCGGAGAACATGGGGCGCAACTCCCGGCAGACCAGAGACATTATCGACCAGACACGGCGCACCGACGCTGACATGGCCGGCCGCACGCCGAAGCCCAAACCTGACGTCGAGAACCCGAAACCGGATATCAAGCCGTTCACGCCCAATGCGAACCACAATCAGGCGGAGTTCCGGCGGCAGATGCGGGAGCAGTGGGATGCCATCCGCAATATGGATCTGGCGACCTGGCGACGAAACCGTGACGCGTACGCGGATGGCCGACCATCCGAGTCCGAAGCGGCGCAGCGCGCAGCACGCCAGAACTGGCGCGACCGCATGGAAGACGACCTCTTCGACTCGAACCCCGAGCTCTTCGACACCGACGGCAACGCGCTCCCAGAGCTGGACAGCGCGCTCGACGACTGGATGAGCACGCAGGCCGCCACCCACCGTCTCGACGGCATCGCCGGTGGCGATGTCACCGATATCTCCGGCCTCGGCGATGGCAACGTCAACTCTTCGCTCGGGTCGCAGTGGCGCCACCGAATCGATGCGCTGGAAACCGCCTACAACAACTTCGTCACCGACTACCCCAATGTGGATCTGAGCGAGATCTACTTCGATCTCCCGGACCTACCGTTCTAGAATCATGAGCATGGTAGAGATCGCAGACTTCGAAAAGATCGCCGATGTCCAGCCTGAAGTCATCGATCGGTTCGAGGGGCGCATCCCCGATGACATCATCGAGCTGTGGCGAAACTACGGCTACGGCACGTTCGGTAACGGATACTTCCGTGTGATCGACCCGGTGCAGTACCTCGATGCGCTGGGCGTCGAGGGTCTTGGCAAGAAAACCGGGGATGGCGTCACCGTGCCCGTCATCGCAACCGCGATGACGGATCTCATCACGTGGGAGCCGAACATCGGCATGGCGAATCTCCGTTTTCGTGACGAAGTGGTTTCAGGAGCCGGCTTCGAAATCAAGAACGTGGTGGCCAAGCTGAAGCGCCCTCGCGCCAACTCGGTTGTCGAGGCGATGAACTGGGCGATGTATCCGGAAGCGGTAGAACGTTATGGTGTGCCGGAGTACGGTAAGTCGTTCACCTATGTGCCGCTACGTTCTCTCGGTGGGCCCGGGACGGTCGAGACGCTGAAGATCAACGAGACCGTCACGGCCATGCAACTCATGATCGAGATGCAGGGCCCCATCGAACACTGATGCGCTGATCAGTTGCCGAGCTGTTCCTTCAGCCAGATGCGCAGCTCGTCGCCGAGATCCTCGCGTTCGAACGCGAGCTCGATGATCGCCTTGATGTAACTGAGCTTATCGCCGGTATCGAAGCGACGCCCACGGAATACCACACCGTGCACCCTCTGCCGAGGGTCGCGGGCCATCGTCGCCAGCGCATCTGTCAATTGGATTTCTCCGCCGCGCCCCGGCGCCGTGTGCTCGATCGTCGGGAACACTTCGGGTTCGAGCACGTAACGGCCGATCACAGCGAGGTTCGATGGTGCCTCGTCCGGGTCCGGTTTCTCGACGAGATCCTTGACCACCACGACATCGTCATCGCCCGTGCCCTCGACGGTGGCGATGCCGTACATGTGCGTCTGCGACGGGTCGACCTCCATCAGGGCGACCACGCAGGTGTGCTTCTCGGCGTTGACCTCGATCATGCGATCCAGCAGGCGGTCATTCTCGTGAATCAGGTCGTCGCCCAGCAGCACCGCGAACGGCTCCTGCCCGACGTGGCGCTTCGCGCGGTGCACCGCGTGCCCGAGGCCTCGAGGGTCGCCCTGACGCATGTAGTGGATCTCTCCGAGAATCGTCGATTCTTCGACTTTGGCGAGCTTCTGCGTATCGCCCTTGCTGATGAGCGTCGCTTCGAGTTCCGTTGCACGATCGAAGTGGTTCTCCAGCGCGTTCTTATTGCGACCTGTCACCATCAGCACATCATCGAGCCCGGCCCGCACGGCCTCCTCGACGACGTATTGGATCGCCGGTTTGTCCACGACCGGGAGCATCTCCTTCGGGAGCGCCTTCGTTGCGGGCAAGAATCTGGTACCCAGCCCCGCGACGGGGACCACGGCCTTCGTCATGCGCTTCATATCACCAGCCTACCCAGCGAGCCGCCGAATCTCGGAGCACGAACTCGACGGCGCAGCGGCCCGTCCCGCTCACGACGCGTCTCGGGGTTTTACATTTGCCCATATAGGCATATGATGAGCTCATGGCACGAGCAGCAACAACGTCGGACACGTTCAACGCGATCGCCGAGCCGCATCGTCGGAACATCTTGATGCTGCTCAAGAACGGCGAACGCCCGGCAGGCGAGTTGGCCCGGTATCTGCAGATGACCCAGCCACAGGCGTCGAAGCACCTGCGAGTGCTCCGGGAAGTCGGGCTCGTGCAGGTGCGAGGGGCAGGCAAGCAACGACTCTACGACCTGGATGCCCGCGGCCTGCAACCGGTGCACGAGTGGCTGGGCGGCTTCGAACAGTTCTGGAGCGAAAGCTTCGAACGACTCGACAACTACGTGCAAGAGCTACAACGAACAACGACAAAGGAGCCGTCGAATGACAACGAACGCTAGCCACAACCCGGCAACGGCCGACCGCGAGATCGTGGTCTCCCGTCTCATCAAAGCTCCTCGTGAACTCGTCTTCGAAGCGTTCACCGAGGTGCGGCACCTGGCGCAGTGGTGGGGCCCGAACGGATTCTCGACAACGACGAAGTCATTCGAGTTCCGCTCCGGCGGGGTTTGGAACTTCCTCATGCACGGGCCCGACGGCACCGACTACCCGGAATGGATCACCTGGCAGGACATCGTTCCACCAGCACGGATCACACTGTTGCACGGTGAGTTCCGCGATGACCCGGGCACGTTCGAGTCAATTCTGACGTTCGAGCAGGAAGGCGGCTCGACGCGCGTCGTGATGCGCACCGTCTTCCCGACAAAGGAACTCCGCGACGAAGCGGTCGAGAAGTATCACGCGACCGAAGGCGGCAAACAGACCTTCGGCAATCTCGCAACCTACGTTGCCGATCTCGCCGAAGAAACATCCGACACCCCTTCGCCTGATCGCGCTGCACGCGTTCGCGTGCACAGTTTCTCCGTCTCGATCGATGGTTTCGGTGTCGGCGAAGGGCAACGGCTGGAGACGCCTTTCGGGCATGCGGGCACCCGCCTACTCGAGTGGGCCCTGCCGACGCGCACCTTTCAGGAGATGGGATTTCACGACGAGCAGGAGGCCTCCAACGGTGTCGACGAGGCATTCGCGAGCCGCTGGAACACCGGCATCGGAGCCGAGATCATGGGGCGTAACAAGTTCGCGCCCAAGCTGGGCCCATGGCCGAACGAGGAATGGCGTGGCTGGTGGGGCGACAATCCGCCCTTCCACACCCCGGTGATCGTCCTGACTCACCACCCTCGCCCACCGCTGGAGATGGAAGGCGGCACCAGCTTCCACTTTCTCGATGCCGGGCCTGCCGAAGCGCTGGAGAAGGCACGCGAGCTTGCCAAGGGGCGCGACATCCGCATCGGCGGAGGTGCTTCCACAATCAGGCAGTTCTTGCAGGCTGATCTGATCGATGAGATGCACATCGTCGTCGTGCCGATCGTCCTCGGGCGCGGTGAGCGTCTCTGGGACGGCCTGGAGGAACTCGAGCAGCGCTTCCGCATCGAATCCGTGACGTCGCCGAGCGGAGTCATTCACATGACATTCTGGCGACGCGGCTGACCGTCGTGCCCTAGCCCTGCCGTTCGAACGCGAGCAGATGCTCCTTGATGTCGGTGCCGTAGCGGAATCCCCCGAGCGTCCCGTCGGACCGTAGAATGCGGTGGCACGGCACGAACAGGGCCGCAGCGTTCATGGCGCACGCGGAGGCCGCGGCGCGAACCGCGGCTGGGCGACCGGCGCGACTCGCGAACTCGGTGTAGGTGATCGGAGCACCGGGGTTCACCCGCCGCAGCGCATCCCAGGCCAGCATCCGGAACTCCCCCGACCGCTGCTGCACGGGCACCCGCGCCACGGCCTCGAAGTCGCCCTCGTAGTACGCCGTCACCGCCTGCACGAAGGGACGAACGCGAATATCGTCGGCATCGACGGTTGCGACATCGGCCGCTTCCGGTCGCAGCGTGCGGTGTATGAGCGGCAGCAGTTCGGCTGTCTCCCCCGTCCATCCCGAGGCGAACACGACGCCGTCGCGTGCGATCACGGTGAACGGCCCGTGCGGGGTTTCGAACATGGTCGTGACGGTATCGGTCATGGTGTCTCCTTCGAAGCTTTCCAGATGTGCATCGCCGCGTAGGAGCGCCACGGCGCCCAAACGGTCGCGGTTTCAGCAAGTTGCCGGTGCTGCACGGCTTTTGCCGCGCCGGTGTCGAGCAGGCCGAGGCGCTTCGCTCCGGCGATGAGCGCGACGTCGCCGACCATCCACGCGTCGGGGTCTCCGAGCACTCGCATGGAAATGTACGCGGCCGTCCAGTCGCCGATTCTCGACAGTCGTGCCAATCGCTGCCGCAGATCATCGGGGTCGAGCCCCAGGTGCACATCGATGCTGCCGTCAGCGAACGCTGCGGACGCACCCACGATCGCTGCGATGGATGCGCGCGGGAGCCGCAGCGGCCGGTCGGGGTCCAGCGTTTCTTCCGGCTCTGGAACAGCGACGCTCTCCGCGATCCGCCCAGGTGACGGAAACAGCTTCGTGAGCCCCTCGAAACTCGAAGTGTACGGCTGCCCGACGTGTTCGACCAAGCGACTCAGATGACGGTGAGCGGCGACAACCGAAATCTGCTGGCCGACGATCGCCCGCACAACCATCTCGTGCGCATCGACAGCACCGGGCACACGGATCCCCGGCGTCTCTGCAACCGACGCTGCGAGCACAGGGTCGGCCACGAGTGACGCGTCAACCGCAGCGGGGTCTGCGTCGAGATCGAGCAGACGGCGGATGCGCGCCACGGCAGGAGCCACATCCGCGAGCGACGAAAGCTCGAGCCGTGCGATCACGTGCCACTCGGGGCCTCGACGCAGAGCCTCAATCTGAGCGGCGGCAGGGCCGTGCGGGAGCAGGAGTGTGCGAGCGTATCGCAACCGTCGATCGTCGCTGAGGTCCGCGACTTCAATGCCCTCGACGACTCGTTGCTCCAGGAATCTGAAGACGCCGTGCGCTTCGAAGGGTTGCCGGACCGGCAGATCGAGCGTCAGTGTCAACCGTCCGTCCCCCGAGACGGTCGAGCTCTGCATATTGCGGGCCCGTGCTCTGATATCGAGTGGGCTCGCAGCGAAGACGGCACGAACCGTGTCATTGCACTGGCGGACGGAGCCGAACCCGGCAGCGAAGGCCACGTGCGAAACGGGGAGGTCGCTGCCGACCAGGAGCGCTCTGGCCGACTGCGCGCGACGCGCTCTCGCCAGGGCGATGGGGCCGGCCCCCAGCTCGGCGATCAGCAGCCTGTTCACGTGTCTGGGCGTGTAGCCGAGACGCTCGGCAAGGCCGGCAACGCCCTCTCTGTCGACGACACCGTCGGCGATGAGGCGCATGGCTCGGCTGGCGAGATCTTGCCGAAGATCCCACTCCGGTGTGCCGGGAGCTGCCTCCGGCAGACAGCGTTTACAGGCGCGGAAGCCCGCTTCGTGCGCAGCGGCAGAGGTCGAATAGAAGCGCACGTTCTCGCGTTTCGGCGTGCGCGCCGGGCAGGACGGCCTGCAGTAGATGCCGGTCGTGAGCACCGCTGTGAAGAACTGCCCGTCAAACCTGGCGTCCCGCGCGTGGATCGCGCGGTAGCGTTCTGCGAACTGCGGTTCGCCGGCTTCCAGGTTCATCATGCTGGCCAGCGTACCTGCCGAAAGAGCACAACACTAGCGGTTTTCGGACACGCTAGTTGCCGCCTCGTTTGCCCGCAGCGTGTTGCCGTTGTGACCGGTGTGCATACTCTGGTCCCGACGCAATTATGCACGAGAGGAGCCACCGACATGGAGCCGACCCGCAACACTCGCGCACTGCCCTGGGGCGAGATCTCCTATCTCGAATGGATGCCGGAGACGGCACTGCAGTTTCCTCCCATCGTGCTCCTGCACGGCGCCGGGCTCGACAGCGCTTCGCTCTCCTGGAGCAAACTCGGTGACGAGCTCTCGAACCGCGGCTACCCTGTCATCGCACCCGATCATCCTGGCTACGGACACAGTGCGCCGGCACCGTGGCGCTCCACCCAGGAGCGGCTGGTGCTGTACGTGGGCGAGTTCCTCCAGGCGATGGAGCTCGACGAGTACGTGCTCGGCGGGCTCTCGATGGGCGGCGGCATGACGATCGGGCATCTGCTCACGCAGCCCTCCGGAGCTGTCGGCGCCATGCTGTTCGGTTCCTACGGGCTCTCGCGCTTCCAATTCGACGGCAGACTGCGCCGACCCCTGCACTCCCTCACGTGGGCCACTGTGCACTCGGGGCTCATGGTCCCGCTCATGAAGCTGTATCAGCGACGTCGCAGCTGGCTGAAGGCGAGCCTCGATTCACTGCTCCACAACCCCGAGGAGCGCACGGAGGAGCTGCTGGAAGAAGTGCTTTGGGAAGCGCAGAACAGCAGTGGTTTCGACGTGTTCGGGCAGTGGCAACGAGATCAATTTCGCCGCCTCGGCTTACGCTCCGACTACAGCGACCGGCTCAGCGAACTGCGCATACCAACGTTGGTCGTGCACGGGATGGCGACACCGGCATCCCGCTCTCTGCGGTGCGCAGCGCCGCCGAGCGCCTCCCGGACGCCACGCTGGTCGTGGTCGAGGATGCCGGTCACTGGGTGCAGCGCGACCGCCCGAAGGTCGTCCATCCCGCTGTCATCGAGTTTCTCGAGCGGCTGGGCTGAGCTAAGCGAACGTCGCTCGCGCTCTCGAGCACGACGCCCGGGCTGCTCATCGCAGCAAAGCACCTCGGCCCGCCCACGCGTGACGACGTACCCGGTCATCCCACCGCATCTGCATCGATGTGCACGCGGAGACCGTGCTCACCGGGCAGGATATGCGGCAGCAGCTCCCATTCGTCCGTATAGTCGCCGGTAAACTGCGGTCGATACGGAATCGGCGCATCGCTGTAGAGCCTGTCAAGGCGTCGGAAGAGATCGTCTCTCGCCCGGCCGTAGTCGGTCAAATGGTCAGCGCTCGGAAGCGCCCAGGGCGGCAGAGCGCTCATGCCCGTGTACGCGAAGGTGCCGTGCAACAGCCCGAAGAGCAGTTCTTGCAGTTCTCCGGTCTTTCCCCGCGGGCCGATGGATCCCGCACGGTCGCCGAGCGTGGTCACCACCAGCGCGCGCTTGCCGACGAAACGCCCCTGTTCGAAACGGAGCCTGCGCCCCGTGAGCGGATCGGAGCCGAAGGCGAATCCGCTGACGAACACACGGTCGAACCACCCCTTGAGGATCGCGGGCATCCCGTACCACCACATGGGGAACTGGATGACGACCGCGTCGGCACGATGGAGTTTCTCCTGCTCTCGGACGATATCGGCCGGTTGCGCATCCGAGAGGTGGGCGCTGCGAGTATCGGCACCGACTCGGAAGATGCGCTCATCCTCCGCCGTGTGCCCACCATCCTGAGCACGCACGACGGGGTTCCAATCCATGGCGTAAAGGTCGGATTCGAGCACCTCGTGTCCAGCCCGACGTAGATGGGCGAGGCCGTCGCGTCGCAGATTGCCATTGAGGGATTCCGGCTCGGGGTGAGCGCTGACCCACAAGATTGTTCCTGGATTGTCGTCGATATGCTTCATACACCCATGATCTCCGCTTAGAGTAGATTCTGCTAGTACAGACATTTCTGTCTCTTAGGAGGAATCATGCGATTGCCGGTGTCACGGGCGATAGAGGTCTGCCCCGTCGAAGTCGCGGTATCCGTGCTGGGAGGCACGTGGAAACTGACGATCGTCAAACATCTTCTGGAAGGCACTCGACGGTTCAACGAGCTGGGTCGTCTCATACCCCTGGCGAACACGAAGACGCTGACTCGCCAGCTTCGGGAACTCGAAGAAGACGGCATCGTGCGGCGAACCGTATATCCCGAGGTGCCGCCGCGAGTCGAATACGCACTGACCGAAACGGGTGCATCCCTCGAACCATTGGTGAACGCTATGGATGCCTGGGGTGCATCGTTTGCAAAGCGCTACAGGGAATGACCGACGCGAATAGATAACGGGGCCGAATTCGGCCCGACACCGCCGAGCCGACCGGAACGGTGTGACCGAATTCTCGCGAAGTTCACGACCGCGCCGTGGTAGAAGCACTGCCGACAACGCCGGGCAGGGTGCCGACTAGCGCCGCGCATCCCGGCGTCGCTTGAGCCAACCGTCGATAATGCTCCACAGCGAGAAGCCGGCGATACCGAAGCCGAGCAGCACTGCCAGGATGCGCAATACATCGTGCCCGACGCCGTTCTGCAGGAACACGAAATCGAGCCACTCCGAGTTCACGAGTTGCCCACGACCCAACAGCGTCAGGCCCCAACTGGCGAACGACACGGCGAGCGCGGTATTCACGACCGCGAAGGCGGTTGTCCAGCGTCCCTTCACGAAGATCGCGATGGCGAGCACGACGTCGATTGCGAAAATCACGAAGAGCAGGGCCATCCATGCCGGCCAGAGGTCCGGGTTCATGAGGGACAACGCTTCGCCATCCACACGAATGAAACCGATGAAGGAATCCCAGAGCAGCGCACCGACCGTGATGCCCAAGAAGATGAGCGCTGCAATGAGATCGGCCCTGCCAGTGCCCGTCGACTGCGGCTCGGGCAGCTGGTCAACGTCCCATTCCGCGCCGGTGTCCGCACCGGCTCGTTCGAGAATTGCGAAGACGAGCGTCACCCAGAAGCACAGGTGGACGAATACCGTGACGCTGACAGCGATCGTTTGGCCGATGATCTCGCCGAACGAAGCTTCTGAGATCGCCAAGCCCAACGCCACGGCTCCGACAACGCAGGGAATCACGATCCAGATCAGCAGCTTCAGCAACCGCCACCAGGTCAGGAAGTACTTCGGGCCGATCAGCTGCAGCGGTCGATCAATGTAACCGGCCGCGAGCGCACCAGGGTCGCCGAGTTCGGTGAGCACGGTACGCTCGGGGTCGCCGCGCTCTTCCCCCTGCTCAAGCTCCGACTCGATGGCGTCGGCGATGGATGCCTCGAGCTCGGCCCTGACATCATCTTGCATTTCTGGCGGAAGGCCCTTGATGGCCTGGGCGATATACCTTTCGGTCAGCGTGGTGGTCATATCAGTTCTCCTCGGTGCTGGTGGTGTCGTCTGAGAGGGAGGCGATGGCGGCGGTGAGTGACGCCCATTCCTCCGTGAGCTTGTCGGCGAGCCGCTGCCCATCGGGTGATGTGCGGTAGAACTTGCGCGGACGCGCTTCGGTGGTGTTCCACTCGCTCGTGAGATACCCCTGCTTCTCCAGGCGGCGCAGCAGCGGGTACAGCGTGTTCGCGTCGGTCGCGAATCCACGCTGCTCAAGTGCTTCGAGTAGCCCGTAGCCGTAGCCTGCCGTGCGCAGCAACTGCAGGCAGGCGAGCACGACGGTGCCGCGGCGCAGCTCCTGCAGATGGGTTTCAAACTCTTCGCTCATATTGAACACAATACTGTGTGGCACACACTATAGTCAAGAATGCAATATTGTCGGCTCTCCGCCTTGCGAAAAGCGGACGCATCGAGCGAGTGCAACGAATCACTGGCCGGACCGTCCGCTTTTCGCGATCGATCAGTTTTCGCGCACCCGGCAACCGCAGTCGGCCATTCGATCGATCATCCGTCTGGCGGGCCGGCCAAGCATCCGACCGACCATCCGCCACGCCGTGCAGAGTTGCAATGTCACAGGTCGATCCTAGACTCTTACTAGCACTAATGTTCTAGTAAATGCGGAGGTAGTGGGCATGACAGTAGAACACATGATCGATTCTCGACGGCCCGGGCTCGACCCCGATGAGCCCGCATCCGTCTGGACGACCGCCTCCGGAGCCCCCGAACGACTCGTCTGGCGCGGGCGCAGATTCCTCGTGCACTCGAAGCCCATCCCCTGGATCGATCGCATCGAATGGTGGATGCTCGAGCAACGAGTGCCGCGCACGGCTGCACTGCCGATAGAGCAGCGCATGTGGCAGGTGCAGATCCGCGCCGTCGACGGTGGTGAAATCCTTCTGATCGATCTCGCAGCAGACCCGGATGGCACGTGGCGAGTCACCAGCGTGTATGACTAAACGGTTCACACACCTGCACGTCGCGAGCATGTTCTCGGCGCGACACGGCACGACGACACCAGAGGTGCTCGTCGAAGCCGCTGCTGCTGCCGGTGCCGACGCAGCCGCGATTACCGACCGCGACGGGCTCTACGGTGCCGTCAGACATATCCGCGCCTGCCTAGCGGCACACATCGATCCGATCGTCGGTGCCGAACTGCAGATTGGCTCGCGGGAAGGGACGTACGAAAGCGTGAGCGATGTCACGCTGCTCGCTCACGGGAACATCGGCGGCGCGGGATGGGCCGCGCTTGCCCGCACGGTCTCCGCCTCATACGGGGCACCTCGCCGAGCAGTCAAGGCGCAGAACGGCGCCGCCTACCGCATCGCTAATCTCACACCGAGCCGGATCAGCGCGCTACTGCACGGCGAAGGCCCTCCCACGGCCACTGTGCTGCTCGGGCCCAGCAGCGATGTCGGCCGTGCACTGCTCACCGGCAGGGTTGCGGATGCCCGTACAGCGCTCGATCGCTGGCAACAACTCCTGCCGGGCGGTATCGCGCTCGAAGTCGTCTGCCATCACACCCGGCCCGGCAAGGAGGCGAGCCTAGGGCACGCAGCGGATACGCTGCGGCTTGCGCGGGCATCCGGAGTGCCGGCGGTGCTCACCAATCGCGTCCGCTATCTGACCCCGGACGATGCGGTGACGGGCGATGTGCTGGATGCAGTTGGGCGGCTCGCCGCCCTCGGCACGTTCCAGCCACAGCCGAACGCGCAAGCATGGTTCAAGCCCCCGGCGAAAATGCACCTGATCGCACAGAACATCGCCGAACACGCAGGGCTCGGCCCTGATGACACCGCTGCCTTACTGGCCGACACGGAACGGCTCGCGGATCGCTGCCGACTCGACCCCGACACCGACGTCGGATGGCAGCAGCCGAAAGTGCCAGAAGCAAAGGTGCTCGGCATCCGCGGAGACCCGCTGCAGGCACTTCGGCGACGATGCGAGGACGCTATCGCCGAACGGTATCCGCGTCTCTGGCGGAGCGGCGAAACCGACGTTCGTGAACGCTTGGACGACGAGCTGCGCACCATCGAGCAGTTCGGCTTCCAGACGTTCTTCCTGACGGTCGTCGACGTTGTCGATCTCATCCGTTCACTCGGTGTACGCGTGCAGGCTCGCGGCTCGGGTGCCGGATCCCTCGTGAACTACCTGCTGCGTATTTCAAACGTCGACCCACTCGAACACGATCTGCTGTTCGAGCGGTTTCTGGGAGAAAAGCGAGCCACGCTGCCCGACATCGATATCGATGTCGAGTCGGCGCGCAGGCACGAAGTGTACCGAGCGATCTTCGAACGCTACGGCGACAACCGAGTGACACTGCTGTCGATGCAGAACCGCTATCGAGCGAGAGGCGCATCCCGCGATGCTGGGCTTGCCCTCGGCATCGACCCGGAGCGAGTCGATCACATCGCCAAGCATCTGTGGCGATTCAACGCACGCGATTTCCGCGACTCGCTCGACCGCAAGCCAGAGCTGCGCGAGATCGCCGAGCTCGTCCGTAGCGACAGACGCGTCGACATGCTCGTCGACGTCACCGAACGACTCGATCGCCTACCCCGGCACATCTCGATGCATCCGTGCGGCGTGATCCTCAGCAACGATCAGCTGCTCAGCGTCACCTCTGTGCAGCCGACCGGCATCGGGCTGCCGATGAGCCAGTTCGACAAGGACGACGTCGACGACCTCGGCCTGCTCAAACTCGATGTGCTCGGGGTGCGGATGCAGTCGTCGATCGCCTATGCCGTCGGCGAGATCGAGCGCGCCCATGGCCCGGGTGCCGCACGCGCCGGCGGCCTGCCGGTGGATGCGCCCTACATCTCCCCCGCCGGCCGTGTCGACGTCGACGCGCTGCCGCACGACGACGAGCCGACGTTCGAAGCGATCCGGACGACGCACACGCTCGGCATGTTCCAGATCGAGTCTCCGGGGCAGCGAGAACTCATCGGCAAGATGCAGCCCGACCGTTACGAAGACCTCATTGCCGACATCTCGCTGTTCCGACCCGGCCCGATGAAGGGCAACATGATCGGCCCGTATGTCGATACGAAACTTGGGTTCCAGGCACCCGATCCCCTGCATCCGCGCTTCCGATGGTTTCTCGAAGACAGCTACAGCGTCGTGATCTACCACGAGCACGTGATGCGCATTCTGCACGAGTGCATGGGCATCAGCCTCGCGGATGCCGACGAGCTGCGCCGCCGCATGGAGCAGGACGTCGACGCGATCGAACGAGAGTTTCGCTCCCGTACTCGGCAGCGCGTCGAAAACGGCCGCCGTGTCTTCTCCGATCGCGATATCGATCGAATCTGGGAGACTCTGCGAGGCTTCGGCAGCTTCGGCTTCTGCAAGGCGCACGGCGCAGCGTTTGCGCTACCCACCTACCAGACCGCGTGGCTGAAGACCCACTATCCGGCGGAATTCATGGCGGCACTGCTCGAGCACGACCCCGGCATGTATCCGCGCAGGCTGCTGATGACCGAGACCCGACGGCTCGGGGTGCCGCTGCTGCCGCTCGACGTCAACCGCTCGACCGACTCGTACACGGTCGAATGGACCGGCGAAGGCAAGGATCGCAGACTCGGCGTTCGGCTCGCACTGTGCGATATCCACGGCATCACCGGCGCGGAGAC
>DXDC01000173.1 GCA_019115685.1 Candidatus Agrococcus pullicola | reverse complement strand
TCATCACCGCCATCCCGACCGCCTTCACCGCCGACGGGAGCGTCGACCTCGACGCCTCTCGCGCGATCTTCGAGTTCGTCGCGAAGTCGGGTAACGAGGGCGCGTTCGTCCTCGGCACGACCGGTGAATTCCCGGCCCTGACCGTCGCAGAACGCAACGAGCTGGCGAAGCTGGCGGTCGAGACCATGGGCGAGCGGATGCGCGTCATCGTGCACGTGGGCGCGCCGAGTCTGTTCGAAGTGCAGCAGCTGATCGAAGGCGCTCGTGAAGCGGGAGCCGCCGAGATCGCGGTCATCACGCCGTACTATTTGCCAGTAACGGATGCGGCGCTGGTCGACTTCTTCCGCAGCGTGAATGACGCGGCGGACGGGCTTGGTGTCTTCGTGTACGTGTATCAGAAGCGAGCCGGCAACTTCGTCTCCGTCGATGCGATGGCCGAGATTTCCCGCCTTTCCAACTTTGTGGGCGCGAAGGTGAGCGAAGAGCCGCTCGAACTGCTGCAGGAGTATCGCGACGTCGTGCCCGACGACTTCGTGATCTACACGGGAGCCGACGCCGACATCTTGCGCGTTGCCGACTACGGGGCACAGGGCGTCGTGTCGGGTGTTTCCTCGGTACTGCCGGGTCCGTTCAGGGCGGCAGCAGAGGGGGGCGATGACGCGGCTCGCCTGCAGGAGGATGTGGACCTCGCCGTGGGCGCAATCGCGGGAGACATGGAACGGATGCGCGCCGCGCTCGAGCTGCAGGGAGTGCCGGCCGGGGCATCCCGTATGGCGCTCGCGGAGCCGGACTCGGATGCCCGTGCCCGCATCCGGGAAGCAGTGGAGCGCCTCGGTCGCTGAGTGAGTGGCGGCGGCCGGGTTACGACCTCTGCTGGCTACGAAAAACGGCGCTGTGCTCGAGACACAGCAGAAAACGCCGTGTTTCGGTGCGGATCTCGAAAAGCGCCGCCTTTCGTAGCGCACGAGCATCAAACGTGAGGGGCCACCAACTATCCGTGAACGTCACTCTCCGGAATCGGTCTTCAGTCGCATTCCGACACCACCCTCAACAGGGTCGTCCATGTCGAACACGAAACTGCTCTTATCGCCCCGATGCACGGCAACGAAGCACTCGATCGTCGAGCCGTCCGAGGCACGCGTGATGCTGTTCAGGCGCATCGCGGGCATCCCCTCTGCGACGCCCAGGAGTTCACCTTCGCGCGCGTCCGTGACGATCGCCTCCAGGATGCGGCGGCCGCGAATCGCACGAACGCCCCGTTGCTCGAGCGCCAGGTAGAGGGAGCCGGTTTCGAAATCGACATCTTCGACGAGCTCGGCGATATGGCGGGGCAGCCACGTCTTCGACAGCGACCACGGCATCCCGTCGACGAACCGCAGCCGCTCGAGCACGAGAACATCCTCATCGGGTTCGACGCCGAGTTTTTCGGCAACCCGGACATCGGCGGGGAGGTACTCGCGCTGCAGCACCTGCGACGTCACGGTGCCACCGCGTTCGGAGACATCTTCGTACAGCCCCATCAGACGGTTTGCGAGGCGCTCGCGGGTCTTGATGTCGGACAGGAATGTGCCCTTGCCCTTGATGCGCGTGATGAATCCTTCGTATTCGAGGGCGCCGAGTGCCTGTCGCACCGCGGTGCGTGAGACGCCGAAGATTCTGCAGAGATCGTGCTCTCCGGGCAGCAGCTCACCCGGCTCGATCCGCTTGGCCGCGGCGGCAGCGATGATTGCCCGCTTGATCTGCTCGTAGTACGGCAGGTCACTCGCGCGATCGATCGATTCGGCATCCTGCCACCAAGGCGCCGCCATCACAGGCCTTGCCGGAATCGCTCGACTTCGTCGTGCATCGGCAGGCTAGGGGAAGCACCTCGTTTCGTGACGGCGAGAGCGCCGGCGGCACTCGCGCGCTCGATGGCGGCGTGCAGATCGCTGCCGGATGCGAGACCTGCGGCCAAGAAGCCGGCGAAGGCGTCACCGGCTGCGGTCGTGTCAACCACGTCGACCCGCAGCGGTGGGAAGTGCGTTGCGGTGCCGTCGGATGCGACCAAGACGCTGCCCTCGCCCGCGAGCGTAATGAGCGCATGCTTCACGCCACGATCGAGGAACCACTGCGCGGCTTCGACCGCGGACGCTTGGTCGGTGACCGGGATACCGGTCAACAGCCTGGCCTCCGTCTCATTCGGTGTCACGATGTCGATCAACGGCCAGATCTCCTCATCGAGCTCGTGCGCGGGAGCCGGGTCCAGAACGACGGTCAGCCCGTGCTCCTGCGCGCGGCGAATGGCATGCATCGTCAGGGTGAACGGGATCTCCAGCTGCGAGAGCATGACCGAGCTCGTGTCGGCGAAGTCCGCGAAAGCGGTGTCGATCTGCTCAGTCGATAGGTGGGCGTTCGCCAGCGGCACCATCACGATGTCGTTCTCGCCCGCGGCATCCACGCGGATATGTGCGATACCGGTTTGGTCGTCGACCGCACGAAGGTGCGTGATATCGACCCCGGCATCCCGCAGCCCTCCCGTCACGAGCTCCTGGAACAGGTCGGTCCCGACGCAACCGACGAAGCGCGCCTCCGCCCCCGCTCGGCCCGCCGCGACAGCCTGGTTCGCGCCTTTGCCGCCGAGGACGAGCGTGAAGGCATCGCCCAGAAACGTCTCGCCCGGCTCCGGCAGCCGTGAGGAAAAGGTGGTGACGTCGGCCGTGACGGATCCGACAACGAGCACTGCACCGGGGGCAGCTTCGCCCATGACCGCTCCGATCTTTGATTGCTACCATGAAATCTGTAATTACATTACCGGTTCGGCCGGCGCTACATATTGGAGAACGCGATGGCAGATCACCTTCCTCGACTCTACGCTGACTCGGCTGAACTGGATGCCGTGACGCCCCTGCTGCGGGGATCGCTCGTACACGGCGTTTCGACCAATCCGACGCTGCTGGAGCGGGCCGGGCTGACAACACGCGATATTCCCCGAATGACTGCGTCGCTGCTTGAGCTCGGCGCCCGCGAAGTGTTCCTGCAGACCTGGGGCGAGAGCGAGCAGGACCTCGAGCGACGGGCGCACGACCTTCGCGCCTTGAGTGATCGCGTAGTCGTCAAGGTCGCTGCAACCGCTGCTGGTTTCGCAGTCGCTTCTCGTCTCGCTCGCGGCGGTGCGCCGGTATTGCTGACTGCCGTCTACACGCCCGGCCAGGCGCTCGCGGCGGCCTCCAGCGGTATCCGGTATATCGCTCCGTATCTCGGACGGATGCGGGACGCAGGCCTCGGCGACATCGACACGATCGCGCGTATGCAGCAGGTCTGCGGCCGGTCGGACACCGAGGTCTTCGCGGCGTCCGTGCGCACACCCGATGACATCGTCGACCTCGTCGAAGCCGGCATCACGGCGATCACCGCTCACCCGACGGTGCTGGGAGAGCTGCTGCACCACGAGGTCACGGATCAGTCCGCTGCCGACTTCAACGCGGCGCGTTCGATCGTGACGGAGCATTAGCCGAAGCCCACGTTTCGCATATCGGTATCCCACGTGACCTAGGAGTGTCACGTACTGCTTCTTTTTGTCGTGACACCGTAGAAAACGAAGCATTTGCCGCCGAATCGATGGAAAAGAAGCACTTCGACACCTTCACTCACCCGGGTTCTGCCATCCTGTCGAGGCATGCCCGAAAGACTGACCGATTGTCAGTCCTTCGGGCGCGAACTACAGAATGTCAGTCTTTCGGGCACCGCCAACAACGCCAGAACTCAGCGCTTGTGCAGCTCGTCCAGCATCGTGACGTGCTCGGGCCCGAGCTCCTCGAGGGATGCGACGCCCAACAAGCGCATAACCCGTGCGACCTCATCCGAAAGGATCGACAGGGCGCGGTTCACGCCGGCCCGGCCTCCCGCCATGAGCCCGTAGAGGTAGGCGCGGCCGACCTGTGTGTACCTGGCGCCGTGCGCGACGGCGGCGACGATGTCGGCACCCGACATGATGCCGGTGTCGACGTGCACCTCGACGTCCCTACCGACCTCGCGCACGACATCCGGCAGCAGTCTGAACGGCACGGGAGCTCGGTCGAGCTGACGTCCGCCGTGGTTCGAGAGCTGGATGGCATCGACGCCGAAGTCGGCCAGTCGGCGTGCGTCCTCGACCGTCTGCACGCCCTTGACGACGAACTTGCCGTTCCAGAGCGACCGGATCTCGTTCAGATCGTCGAATGTCACCGATGGGTCGAACATGGTGTCGAGCAGCTCACCCACCGTGCCGTCCCAGTTGCGAATCGCCGCGAACTCAAGCGGCTCGGTCGTCAAGAAGTTGATCCACCACTCGGGATGCGGCGCCGCGTTCAGCAGTGTCCCGAGCGTCAGCTGCGGCGGGAAGGACATCCCGTTCCGCTTGTCGCGGTGACGCGCACCCGCGACCGGGGTGTCGACGGTGACGAGCAGCGTATCGAAGCCCTGCTGCTGAGCGCGCTCGACGAGTTCGTACGAGCGGTGTCGCTGACGCATCATGTAGAGCTGGAACCACAGCCGTCCGTCCGGCGCCGCCTCGCGCACGGCCTCCGGGCTCGTTGTCCCCAGCGTCGAGAGCGCGAACGGGATGCCGTAGGCGGTGGCCGCAGCGGCCCCGGCTCGCTCGCCCGCAGCGTGCATCAGTCGCGTGAACCCGGTCGGCGCAATGCCGAACGGATAGTTCGAACGCTTGCCCAGCACATCCCAGCCGGTGTCGACATCCGTGACGTCCCGCAGGATGCTCGGCTGGAACTCCACGTCGCGAAACGCCTCGTAGGCGCGACGCAGCCCGACCTCGTTTTCTGCGGCCCCGTCGGTGTAGTCGAACGGCCCCTTGGGTGTTCTGCGCTTGGCCACCGCGCGGAGGTCCCAGATCGTCTGCGCCTTCTCGAGCCGCATCTCGGCCGGGTTGCGCAATGGGTTCGAGAAGCGCAGATATCCGCGCAGTGTCTCGATGTCGGGTAGCTGGCGTCGCATAGTCAGTCCTTGCGGAGTCGGAGATCCTGCATACCGCCGTCGACCGCGACACCGACTCCTGTCGTCGAGGTTGCGAGCGGGCTCGCGAGGTAGGCCACGGCGTGAGCGACTTCCTCGGGCGAAACGAGCCTACCGTGCGGCTGACGCGCCTCGAGCTGCTCGCGCTCGTACGCGGGGTCGGGTGCGGCATCCAACAGCCTGCTGACCCAGGGAGTGTCGGCGGTGCCCGGGCACACGGCATTCACGCGAATGCCCTCGCGCAGGTGGTCAGCGGCCATCGCGCGCGTCAACGAGAGCACCGCGCCCTTCGACGCCGAGTACAGAGCGCGCTGCGGGAGGCCCGCTGTTGCGGCGATGGAACTCGTGTTGACAACGGCCGCGTGCTCCGAGCGGCGCAGATGCTCCAAGGCGGCCCTGGTGACGCGGGCGATACCGGTGACGTTCACGTTCAGCACGCGCGCCCACTCGGCGTCGTCGTTCGCGGCGATGTCTCCGGCCGCGCCCATCCCGGCGTTGTTCACGACCACGTCGATGCCACCGAGGGCCTCGGCAGCGGCCGCGACAGCGGCATCCGTGGATGCTGTGTCTCCGATGTCGCACCGGAACGCGGGATGCTCGGCCCCTTCGGTGTTCAGGTCGAGCACGGCCACGTTCGCGCCGCGCGAGCGGAGTTCACGAGCAACCGCGGCACCGATACCGCTCGCGCCACCCGTGACGATCGCCCTTAGCCCGTTGAACTCTGACATCAGCGGGCCCCGGTGACTCGACGAACGATGTGTCGCTGCGAACCCAGACCCTCGATGCCCATTTCGACGACATCGCCGTCGACGAGGTACGGGAACCGGCCCGACAGTGCGACGCCCTCCGGTGTCCCGGTGAGAATCAGATCGCCGGCATCGAGCTGCATGTACTGACTGAGTTCGTAGACGATCGTGCCGACGTCGAAGATGAGATCGCTCGTCGAGGATTCCTGACGGGGTTCGCCGTTCACGCTGCTGGTGAGCCGAAGATTGTCGATGTCGACCTCGTCGGGTGTGACCAGCACGGGGCCGAGCGGCGTCGAGCCGGGCGTCGCCTTGCCCTTGGACCACTGGCCGCCGGAGATTTCGATCTGCCAGGTGCGCTCCGACAGGTCGTCGGCCACCGTGATTCCTGCGATGGCCGCGCGGCCCTCCTCCGGCGACTCGAGCATCCAGACGGGCTTGCCGACGACGAGCGCGAGTTCGACCTCCCAGTCGAGTTTTTTCGCGTGATCGGGCAGCGGGACGTCGTCATCGGGGCCGACGACGGTGTTCGGGTGCTTGAAGAAGATCACCGGCTGCTCGGGCGGCGCCGAGCCTGATTCGGCCGCGTGAGCCGCGTAGTTCATACCGATGCAGACCACCGCACCGGGCCTGGCGATGGGTGCTCCGACGCGCAGATCGCCGTCGGTGATTTCGGGGAGTGTGCCCGCGTCAAGGGCGGCCCTGACGTCGTCGAGCTTGTCGAAGAGTTCGGCGCCGACATCGGATGCGATGGATCGGATATCGAACGCGCGGCCATCGTGCAAGGCCACGGGTGTTTCTTGACCGATAGGGCCGAGTCGGGCAAAACGCATGCTGCTCCTTCATGTCGCAGAGAGATCTGATCTTTCAGGCAGTCTAACGCACGCGTGCGCCCGCGAATCATGGTGGCGGGGTTGCTGTGCTCCCGACGGTGGGGCGCAGTGACTGCACGCGCCGTTCAGCGCGCAGTTTGGGTCGGTATAACGCGAAAATACCGACCCGAACCCAGCGGTGAGTCGTGTGCCGCCACGCAGCGAAACGTGCATCCGGCCATCGCCGCGCACCCGACGCCCCCACATCCCGATCTCCGAAATGATGTAGATTGATGGCACGTAAACATCCGATGACTTATGCCAGGAGACGCCATGAGCACCGTGACCGCCTGCACCAGCGCCGATGTGCGGTTTCCGACGTCGCAGAGCCTCGACGGTTCCGACGCAATGAATCCAGACCCCGATTACTCGGCGGCTTACCTCACGGTGCACACGGATGCCGAGGACGGTCTCAGCGGTCACGGCTTCGTCTTCACGATCGGCAGGGGCAACGACATTCAGCGGGTCGCCATCGACGTCGCGGCATCCCACATTGTCGGGAGGGATGTCGAAGAACTGCTGCGCGACATGGGGGCGACCAGCAGGCTGCTGCTGCACGACTCGCAGCTTCGCTGGCTCGGCCCCGAAAAGGGCGTCATGCACATGGCGATCGGCGCTGTGATCAATGCGCTGTGGGACCTCAAGGCGAAGCGGGCCGGCCTCCCGCTGTGGCAGCTGCTGTCACGAATGAGCCCGGAGGAGCTCGTGGATCTCGTCGATTTCCGCTATCTCTCGGACGCGCTGACGCGCGAAGAGGCGCTGGACATTCTGCGCCGCGCCGAGCCCGGTCGTGAAGAACGCGAGCAGCGGCTGCTCGCCGAGGGCTATCCCGCCTACACCACGACGCCCGGGTGGCTCGGTTACTCGGACGAGAAGCTCGCGCGCCTCTGCCGCGAGGCACGCGAAGACGGTTTTACGCAGATCAAACTGAAAGTCGGTGCCGATCTGGAGGATGACATCCGTCGGTTCCGGATCGCCAGGGAGGTCATGGGCCCGGACTTCCCGATCGCCATGGATTCGAATCAGCGCTGGGACGTTGCGGATGCGATCGAGTGGGTGAATGCGCTCGCGCAGTTCGACCCGCACTGGATCGAGGAGCCCACGAGCCCCGATGACGTGCTCGGCCACGCGGCGATCGCCAGGGGAGTGGCTCCGATTCCGGTCGCTACGGGCGAGCACGTGCACAATCGCGTGATGTTCAAACAGCTCATGCAGGCGGATGCCCTGCGGTACGTGCAGATCGATGCGACGCGCGTGGGGGGCGTGAATGAGATCATTGCGATCGTGTTGCTCGCAGCGAAGTTCGGTCTGCCCGTCTGCCCGCACGCGGGCGGCGTGGGGCTCTGCGAGGCCGTGCAGCACTTCTCGATGTTCGACTTCGTCGCTGTCTCGGGCACCAAGGAGGGCCGAGTCATCGAGTTCGTCGATCACCTGCACGAGCATTTCGTCACGCCGACGAAGATCGAAGGCGGTTCGTACGTGACGCCGACGGCTCCCGGGGCAGGAACCGAGATGCACGAAGAAAGCATCCGACAGTACACCTTCGAAAACCCCGCAGCCGCGGAGGTTGCCTGATGAGCCTTGTCGCGACGCACCCGCTCGCGTTCGGAGCGGCCACGGTCGGCAATCTCTATCGCGAGATCTCCGACGAACGGGCGTGGCAGACGCTCGAAGCGGCGTGGGACGCGGGCATCCGGCACTTCGATACCGCGCCTCACTACGGCATCGGCCTCTCCGAGCGCAGACTCGGCGCTTTTCTGCAGACCAAACCGCGAGACGAGTTCATCCTCTCGACGAAGGTCGGTCGCATTCTCGAGCCTGTGAGTGGCGTCGAAGGCGACGACATGGAGCACGACTTCGCGGTGCCCCGCACCCACGTGCGCCGCTACGACTACTCGGCAGACGGCATCCGCAAAAGCCTCGACGATTCGCTCGAGCGGCTTGGCGTCGACCGCGTCGACGTGCTCTACCTGCACGATCCCGAGCTGGCAGAAGAGGGTACGGATGCGGCACTCGCCACGGGTCTACCGGCTCTCGGTTCGCTGCGCGAGCAGGGGGTTGTGCGCGCGGTAGGCATCGGTTCGAAAGATCTGCATGCGCTCGAAACTGCAGCTGTCAGCGGTATCGCCGACACCCTCATGATTTCGGCTTGCTACACGCTGCTGACGCAGACCGCGGTGGAGCGTGTGCTGCCCGCCATGCTCGAGCACGGGGTGCGCGGTGTTGCGGTATCGATCTTCAACTCCGGGCTGCTCGCAAAACCCCGCCCTGCCAGCGACGCACGGTTCGATTACGGCTCAGCCGATGCCGAACTCGTCGATCGCGCAAATCGCATTGCCGACATCGCCGAAGAGCACGGCGTCGACCTGCCGACGGCCGCGATCGCGTACCCGTTGCAGCACCCCGCAATGGTTGCCCGTGCAGTCAGTGCTTCGAGTGCCGAGCAGGCAGCACAGACCGCTGCCCGTGCCGCAACCGACGTGCCAGCGGAGCTATGGGTCGCCCTCGCCGAAGCCGGCCTCGTCCCGTAGGGTGTAGATATGGGTCGCGTCGACGCACACCTGCACATCTGGCAGCGCCCTGTCGAGTATTCGTGGCTGAGCGACGAACTCGCGCCCATCAACCGCTCGATCTCCGCGGCGGAAGCGCGTGCTGCATCGAAGCGCTTCGGTTGCGAACGCGCTGTCCTCGTGCAGGCTGCCGACACGGACGCCGACACCGAGTTCATGCTCGCCCTGGCCGAGCGGCACGACTGGATCGTCGGTGTCGTCGGCTGGGTACCGATCGAGAAGCCGGATGCCGTGCGTGCCCGACTCGCCGAGCTTGCGGGGCGGCCGCTGGTCGGCATCCGTGCGCTCGTTCACGACCAGCCGGATGCGCAGCTGCTGGATGCCGAGCCCGTTCGCGAGAGCCTGCGCGTCATCGCCGGCCACGGGCTCGCGTTCGACGTGCCGGACGCGTATCCCCACCAGTTGCCTGCCGCGACCCGCCTCGCTCGCGACCTTCCCGAGCTGACGGTTGTGCTCGATCACATGGGCAAACCGCCCGCAGCGGACCGAGAGGGCTGGGAGGCGGCCGTTCGTGCGTTCGCGGCTCTGCCGAACACGGCGGCGAAACTTTCGGGGTTGCATCATGGAGGGAAAGCGCTGCCCGCCCACGCCCAACGACAAGTCTGGGATCTCGGGCTCGAGCACTTCGGGCCGGCACGGCTCATGCTGGGCTCAGATTTTCCGATGCCGCTGCTCGGTGATGGTATCGAAGTGCTCGCGGACGCGTCGGAGGAACTGCTCGCAGCGCTCACGGCCGCCGAGCGCGAGGCCATCGAACTCGCCACGGCAACGCGGATCTACGGGCTCGAGGCATCGCGGCCCCGAGCATAAGGAAAGGACAATCATGCTGACCGGAATCAACCCATTGCTGAACGGCGATCTTCTGCGCGTGCTCGACCACATGGGGCACAACGACGTGATCATGATCGCCGACGGCCACTACCCCTCGTACGGGATGGGCGTGCCGGTGCTCGAGGCGCAGGCGACGACTCCCGAGGTTGTCGCCGCGGTGCGCACGGTCTTCCCGATCGACTACTACGCGAGCCCATCGGTGACGCTCATGACACCCGAGCCAGGTCTTGGCGAAGAGGTGCAGACCCAGCTCCGCGACGCCGTGAACACGAAGGTGGATGAGCGCATCGAGTGGATCGATCGCTTCGATTTCTACGAGCGCGGTCGGGAAGTGTACGCCGTCATCCGCACGACAGAGACGCGAAAGTACGGTTGCATCATGCTGCGCAAGGGCGTCGTCGGCGACCCCGAGGAGTAACGGGTTCGGCGCTCGCCTCCAGAAGCCCCGGCACGGCGAACTTGCGCGTCTCCAGACGGGTTTTATCGATCCAGACGGCGTCTTGACCAATAAAACCCTTCTGGCACGGCCTGCTTGGCCCACCGAAGTACTGCCGGCAGTGCTCGCGCCGCTCCGAGTGGATCCAGCTTTCGGCTGCCGCGAACCGCAGCGTTCCCTGGCCGGCTCTTGCGTACGAGCACGGCCCTCCCGTATCAATTGATCGTCCGGACGCGTTCTCTCGCAGACAGTTGTCATTGGCTCGGGAGCCGTACTTGGCGTCGATCGTGCCGAACATCGCTGACGAGCCCTTGGTGGTTGGGGGATCGCCGCGGATGCAGCGCAAGCGGAACGTGCCCTTGAGCGCTTTGACACGGCGGCGGAGCGGCTGGCCGGTTCCGAGGCTATAAATCTCGGCGGACTCGCAGCGATTCTGTTGCGCACTGAGAGTGCATCATCGAGCCAGATCGAAGGCATTACGGTTGGCGCGAAGAACCTCGCATTATCAACGCTCGAAGAAGCGTCGACGCATAACGCCAGGCTCGTTACGAACAATGTCAGAGCTATGTTCGGAGCGTTAGCACTGGCAGATCAGCTTGACCAAGACGCGATCCTGGCGATGCATCGCGAACTCATGATGCACTCACGCCCTGAAG
>DXDC01000172.1 GCA_019115685.1 Candidatus Agrococcus pullicola | reverse complement strand
GTAGTGGCCCTCCACGGGATCTTGCGTGGGGCCCGTGGCTTGGAAAACGTTGTTCAAGAGCCCTCGGGATGCGTCGATAACGCTGGCTGTGTATCCCGCGAGTCCCACCGGCAGCACGATTGCGACGAGCGCTGCGACGGCAACGCCCCATCGGCCGCCTCCCTTGATACGGCCGAGCTTCGTCAGCCGCAGCGTGTCGAATCCGAGTATGAGCCAGACGAGCGCGTAGGCGATCACGATGATCTGCAGCACGAGCAGGCCGAAGCCGTTACCGACGATGCGGAACAGCAGTTCGCGCGACGCGAAGAACATGATCAGCCCCACGAGGGCGAGGAGCAGCAGCGTTATCGTCGCGATCAGCCCGAAGCGGCCGAGCTTACGGTTTCCTGCGACAACCTGCGCGCTGCCCGGCAGCAGGAACCCGAGGATCACGAGCCACCATCCGCGTCGGCGCATGACCGGCGAGGTTGGCGGCTCCGGGTTTCTGAGGGTCGTGCGCGGTTCGAGCAGGCTCATTCGGCTTTCTCTCCGTTTGCGATTCGCTGCTGCAGCGCTTCGTTCTTGCGCTCGACCTGGTCGCGCAGGTCAGTCGCGAATTCAGTCAACCGCGCCCGGACATCCTCGTCGAATGCCCCGATCGTCCTGGCCGCGAGGATGCCGGCGTTGCGTCCGCCCGAGATGGACACGGTCGCGACCGGGATGCCCGCCGGCATCTGCACGATGGAGAGCAGCGAGTCGAGGCCGTCGAGCTTGTCGAGCATGACCGGCACGCCGATTACCGGCAGTGTCGTGAGCGACGCGACCATGCCCGGCAGGTGCGCTGCTCCGCCAGCGCCCGCGATGATGACCTTGATGCCGCGATCAGCGGCGGCTTCCGCGAACTCCACCATCTTGTGCGGCGTCCTGTGAGCCGACACGACCTCGACCTCGTGTTCGATGCCGAGCTCGTCGAGCACCGTCGCAGCGGCTTCCATCACTCGCCAATCCGAGTCGGAGCCCATAATGATCGCAACCTGTGCCACGGTGTTCCTCCCTATCGCAGTGCGTATCCCAGGGTACGGTCAGTCCCCGAAAACTCCCGCAGCATGCCTCGCGCGCGCCGCAGTCGCTTCGTGTTCGTCGCCGATGACCGTAACGTGGCCCACCTTTCGGCCCGGCCTTGTGGCCTTCGCGTATGAATGGATGTGTGCATCCGGATACTCCCCGAGCGCATCGTCGTAGCGGTCTTCCATGCGGCCGGAGGCGGGCCCGCCGAGCACGTTCACCATGACTGCAGCGTCGCGCACCATCGCGGGGTCGCCGAGCGGGAGGCCGAGCACGGCACGAACGTGCTGCTCGAACTGGCTCGTTACCGCGCCCTCGATAGTCCAATGCCCCGAGTTGTGCGGGCGCATAGCGAGTTCGTTCACGAGCAGGCGCCCGTCCGAGGTCTCGAACATCTCGACCGCAAGAGCACCCGTGACGCCGACGCCCTCCGCGATCCGCTGCGCAATTTCGGCGGCTTCGCGCTCGAAGCGCTCACCCCCGGGTGCGGGCGCGTAGACCTCTGCGCAGACGGAGTCGCGTTGCACGGTTTCGACGAGTGGCCAGTGCGCCATCTCCCCTCTCGTGCTGCGGGCAAGCTGCTGTGACAGCTCGCGGCTGAAGTCGACGAGCTCCTCGGCCAGCAGCTCGGGTCCTTCCCCGCTCACGGCAACTGCAATCCAATCGGCGACCTCGTCGACCCGCTGCACCCGCCGAACGCCCTTGCCGTCGTAGCCGCCTCGCGCGGTCTTGACGATGGCAGTCCCGCCGTTGTCATCGAGGAAGCGCTGCAGATCGTCTGCCGAATCGATGAGCGCGTAGGCCGGCTGCGGGACACCGAGCTCGCGCATCCGCTCCCGCATGGCTCGCTTGTCCTGCGCATACAACAGTGCATCGGGGCCCGGGTGCACGGCGTGGCCGGCGCCGACGAGCGCGCGCAGGACGTGCTGAGGCACGTGCTCGTGGTCGAAGGTCACCGCGTCAACCGTGCGCGCGAATTCGAGCACGGTTTCGGTATCGCGGTAGTCGCCGACGGCTGCCTGCGCGAGCTGAGCGGACATCCCCTCCCCTTCGGCGAGCACACGGATGTCGATGCCCAGCTGGATAGCAGGGGGGATCATCATTCTGGCGAGCTGACCGGCGCCGATGACTCCGAGGATCATGCATCGACCTCCAGTGTGCGGCGTCCGAGCGAGATGACTTTGAAACCGGCGGCGTGCCAGCGTTCCCGGTCGAGCGTGTTCCGGCCGTCGATCACCACGGTCGCGGGTGTCTCCAATGCAGACGGGTCGAGCTCTCGGAATTCGTTCCACTCGGTGCCGATGAGAATCACATCGGCCTGCGCGACGGTGTCTGCGAGCGAGTCGCGCACGTCGAGGCCCGGATGCAGCCGCCGCGCGGTCTCCCGCGCTTTCGGGTCGTAAGCTGTGACGGAGTAGCCCGTCGCATGAAGTCGCGCGGCGATATCAAGCGGCGCGGAGTCACGCACATCATCGCTGTTGGGTTTGAACGACAGGCCGAGGACGGCAACGCGCTTCGTGCTCGTCGCGTCGGCCTCGCGTGCTGCGAGGTCGTAGCCGCGTTCGCGTCGCCGCAGGTTCACTCGATCCACCTCCTCGAGGAATCGTAAGGATTCGCCGGCACCGACCTCGGTCGCTCGCGCCTGGAACGCCCTGATGTCTTTCGGGAGGCACCCACCGCCGAAGCCGAGGCCGGAGTTCAAGAATCGACGACCGAT
>DXDC01000171.1 GCA_019115685.1 Candidatus Agrococcus pullicola | reverse complement strand
TGGCGTCCGCGCTGAGTGTGCTGCTGTGCCCGAGACCTTCGGTTTCTGTCAGCGTGGGAGTGCCTCCGTGGATCTCGACGAGTCGCCGCACTTCGTCGATGTCGGCCCAGCGGTCCTCGCGATCGTGGATGTAACTGAGCCGCAGACCCGGGGGAAGGTTGGCGGCAGCGACGTCGAAACGGTCGTAGACGTCGGGAGCCTTCTCGCGCAGCCGGCGCCCGTACCACGCCTCGAGCAATGCCCGAGCGCGCTCGCTCAGCCCGACGATCCTGGTGAACTTCTCGCTCAGGTATCGGAAACGAGTTATTGCCGAGATGGAGATGAGATGTCGCGTCACGGCGCGTTCGCGGGCGACGGTGAACGCCGCCAGGGAGCCGACCGAGTGGCCTATGATCGCGTGGAACGGTTCGGGTTCGAGGTCGGCGAGCTCGGCGACAGCCGCGTAGTAGTCGCCGATGTGCGTGCGACGCCCCGGCGAATCTCCGCACCCCGGGGCATCGAAAGCGACGACTCTGTAACCCTCGTATGTCAGCTCTCGCACGAGCGCTGCGAATTGCGAGGCACGTCCGCGCCAACCGTGCACGAGGAGCACGGTTCGCGGGCCGTTACCCCACTGATACGTGACCACTCGGCGGCGGCCGACGTCGATGACCGAACGGCTCGCCCGCTCGTGCGTTGCGCGTTCGTCATCACGGACGGGACGACGCGCGCCAACCCTGGCGAAGATCGGATAGGTCACCGCCGCCGCAAGTCGCGGCGACATCCGATCGAGGGTGCGCACCAGGCGCCGTGAGGGAATTCGGGCAGCAGACACAATAACTCCAAACAATACGTACGATCGTTCACTTACATATATGAACGATCGTACTGATATTCTGCGGTTATGCCAACAGCCATCGACGGGCGCCGTGCGCGCGGGGATCGATCACGGAATGCCGTGCTCTCCGTGGCGACGCAACTCGCGAGCACTGACGGACTGACAGGAGTGTCGATCGCGCGGCTCGCGCAAGAGACCGCCTCGAGCAAGAGCGGAGTGGCCGCCCTGTTCGGATCGAAGGAGAATCTGCAGCTCGCGATCGTCGACGAGGCCAAGCGCATCTTCATCGACGTCGTTGTCGAACCGGCGCGCACCGAGCCCGCCGGCTCCGACCGGCTGTACGCACTCGTTCGGGCCTGGATCGACTACTCCTCGGGGCGCACGTTCCGCGGTGGATGCTTCTTCCTCGCCGCGTCAGCGGAGTTCGCGGCGCGCCCGGGGCCGGTGCGCGACGCGATAGCAGCGGCGATGGACCTCTGGCGCTCCTACCTGCAGCATCAGACAGAGCGGGCGATCGCCGACGGAGCACTGCCAGGGCTAGACGATGCCGAGCAACTCGTTTTCGAGCTCGAAGCGCTGCTGGCGCACGCCAACGCCGAGTCAACGCTGCGCGGCAGCGGCGACCCCTACCGGCGCGCGGAACGTGCGATCGCCGATCGCCTCCGAGGTCTCGGCGCAGACGAGCGCTCTGCAGATCGCGTTCGGGCGTCCTCCGCCTGATACTCGCCGCAAGTCACGATCGGCCCATGACAACGCCGGAACGGCATGCGATGTGTTGCCGGGAACTCGAATGAAGAACGCCCGGCAATGAGTAAGGGCCGAGCGGAAGCTCCGATCGGCCCTTACTCGCGAGGGTATTTTAGTCCTCGGTCAGCGGTGCGAGGTTCGGGTCGTCGGCGTAGACCTCAGCCGCGTTCTCCTGCGTCACGATGACGGGGTCGAGGAGAATCGACGGGATGTCCGCCGCGCCGTTGTCGAGCGCCTCGGTCTCCGCCGGCTCGTCGCCGGCCTGCAGCGTCGAGACCAACTCAATCGTGTCTGCAACAAGCAGTCGCGTGTCCTTGCTGATCGTCGAGTACTGATCGCCGGCCATGATCGAGCGAACGGACTCGACCTCGGAGTCCTGACCCGTTACGACGGGTGTCTCCAGACCCGCGTCGCTCGCGGATGCCAGGATCGCGCGTGCCAGGGTGTCGTTCGGCGAGAGCACGCCGTGCACCTCGGTGCCGCTGGAGTAGTTGCCCTGAATCAAGTTGTCCATGCGCTCCTGCGCGTTCTCGGCCAACCAGCCCTGCGTTGCCGTGGCAGCGATGTCGGTTTGCCCGGAGACGACGTTCAGGGTGCCGTCGTCGATCTTCGGCTGCAGCACGCTCATCGCGCCGTCGAAGAACACGGGCGCGTTCGAGTCGTCCGGTGAGCCGGAGAACAGCTCGATGTTCCAGGTGTCCTCGTCTCCGAAGCGCTCCTCGAGCCCCTCGAGCAGCGCCGTGCCCTGCAGCACACCGACCTCGTAGTTGTCGAAGGCGATGTAGTAGTCGATGTTCTCGGAGTTCTCGATCAGCCGGTCGTACGAGATCACGGTAATGCCGGCATCCTTCGCAGTCTGGAGCTGCGTCGAAAGCTGAGCCGTGTCAGCGGCACCGATGACGATGACCTCCGCACCGTTCTGAATCATGGCCTCGATCTGCTGCTGCTGATCCTGTACGGGATTGTTCGACCCTGCGTACTGCACATCGGGTTCGAAGCCCGCTTCCTCAAGGCCGTCCACGAACAGGTCACCCGCGAGCACCCAGTTCTCACTCGTGCGGTCGGGCAGTGCGACACCGATGCGAGCGTCCTCGGAGATTTCTTCGGCGCCATCGCCGCCGCCGTCACGGCCGGTTCCGCAGCCCGCGAGCACGAGGCCCGCAACAGCCGAGAGGGCGATCGCCCCTAGCAATTTCTTCTTCATGGGAGTTTTCCTTCTCTTCCTCGATGGATTCGGTTAGTTCTGGTCGGTTTTGTGGCCGGGTGAGAGTTCGGCGACTTCGCGGGCGGCTCGCTTCGAACTCAGACGCGCCATCATCGCGCCGATGAACGAGAATCGGCCCTGCTGCTTGTTCAGCACGTCGATCCCCACGGCGACGAGCAGCACGAGGCCCTTGATGATCTGCATGCGGTCGGTCGTCACGCCGACCAGCTGCAGGCCGTTGTTCAGCAGTGCCATCACGAGGCCGCCGATCACGGCCCCGAAGACGGTACCGATACCGCCGGCGACCGCGGCACCGCCGATGAAGACGCCCGCGATCGCGTCGAGCTCCCACATCGTGCCGTCACCGGGGCCCGCTGCTCCCGCACGAGCCGCCCACAGCATCCCGGCGATACCGGCCAGCGTCGACATGTTCATCATGACGAAGAAGTCGGTACGGCGGGAGTTCACGCCCGAGAGCTCTGCCGCGCGGCGGTTGCCGCCGACCGCGTAGATGTGGCGACCGAACTGCGTACGGCTGGTGATGAAGGTGTACAGGGCGATGAGCACGACGAGGATGATGCCCGAGAACGGGAAGCTGGTGCCCGGCCGGCCGCTCGCGAACAGCAGCGTCGCCCAGATGATCACCGCCGAGACCAGGCCCGTGCGCGTCAGCGTCACCCAGAGC
>DXDC01000170.1 GCA_019115685.1 Candidatus Agrococcus pullicola | reverse complement strand
GCTCGGCGAGAACGCCAGTCCCGAGCAGGCCGCCGCGCTGAACGCGGAACTCGGGCTCGACCGTCCGGTGCTCGTGCAGTACGCGAGTTGGCTCGTCTCCGCGTTCACCGGGGACCTCGGCGAGTCGCTCTTCTCGACACAGACCGTCATGCAGGCGCTGTCGGTGCGAATGCCGGTGACGGTCGCGCTCGTGATCATCGTGACGCTTCTCAGCGGCGTTCTCGGCTTCGCGATCGGCGTCGCCGCGGCGGTCACGCGCGGCTGGGTCGACCGCACGCTCCAGTTCGTCGCCACGCTCGGCGACGCGCTGCCGGCGTTCATCATCGCCCTGTTCCTGGTGACGCTCTTCGCGATCCAGCTCGGCTGGTTCCCGGCTACCGGCTATACGGCTCCGGGCACCGACATCGGCGGTTGGGTGCGGACGATGACCCTCCCGGTCGTCGCCCTCACGATCGTCGCCGTCGCCGGCGTCGCGCAGCAGGTGCGCAGCTCGATGATCCAGACGCTGCGTCTCGACTACGTGCGCACGCTCCGCAGCCGGGGCCTGTCCGAGACGAGGGTGGTGCTCGCCCATGTGCTGCGCAACGCGTCGACGACAGGGCTCACCGCCCTTGCGGTGCAGGTCGTGGGAATTCTCGGCGGCGCCGTGGTGGTGGAGCAGATCTTCGCGCTGCCGGGTCTGGGCAGCCTCGCGATCGAGGCGTCGACGCGCACCGACGTCGAGGTGGTGCTCGGCGCCGTGCTCGCGTACGTCGTGATCGTCGTCATCGTCAACCTGCTGGTCGACCTCGCCGTCGCCTGGCTGAATCCGAAGGTGCGTCTCGCATGAGTCAGACAACCTCGCTCGTCGCCGCCGCGCGTGCCAAGCGCGAAGGAGCGGTCGGCCGGTTCGTGCGCGATCCGCTCGGTGTCGTTGCGGCACTCGTGGTCGTGTTCGTGATCATCGCTTCTGCGATCGCGCCTCTGCTTCCGCTGCCGGATCCGGGGCTGACCGTGCTCCGTGATGCGATGCAGCCCCCGAGTGCCGATCACCTGCTGGGCACGGACAGCTCAGGCCGCGATGTGCTCAGTCGACTGCTTTGGGGTGGGCAGGTCAACCTGCTCGGCGCGGCGCTCGCTGTCGCGATCGCCCTGATGGTCGGTCTGCCCACCGGTCTCATCGCCGGGTACTTCGGCGGACGATTCGACGCGGTCGCCAACTGGTTCAACAACCTCAACATGGCGATGCCGGGAATCGTCATCCTGTTGGCCGTGCGCGCGGTTGCCGGTCCGTCCGTGTGGGTGTCGATGGCCGTGTTCGGTGTCCTTCTGGCGCCGTCGGTGTTCCGCATCGTGCGCGCGTCGGTCCAGGCGGTCCGCAACGAACTGTATGTCGACGCGGCGCGCGTATCCGGTCTGGGCAACGGGCGCATCATCGGTCGACACGTGCTCACGGTGGTGCGTGCGCCGGTGATCATCCAGACGGCCAGGCTCGGCAGCATCGCGATCGCGATTCAGGCTGGGCTCGAGTTCCTCGGCATCGCCGACAGTTCGCTCCCGTCTTGGGGCAGCATGCTCAACGAGGGGTTCCGGCGCATCTTCGTCGACCCGATGCTCGTTGTGTGGCCCAGCGTCGCGATCGGCCTCACGACGATGGGGCTGATCCTTCTCGGCAACGCGATGCGCGATGCGCTCGAGGACGGCGGATCCGGGTCGACGACGAAGACCGGCCGTACTGCGCCCGCTGCGGACGGGAGCGCTCCCCGCTCCCCGCTGCTTTCCGTCCGAGAGCTGGAAGTCAGCTACGGGACGGGGGAGGAGCAGAAGACCGTCGTGCAGCGTGTGGATCTGGACATCGAACCGGGTGAGGTGCTCGGCCTGGTCGGCGAGTCCGGATCCGGAAAGTCGCAGACGGCGTTCTCGGTGCTCGGCCTGTTGCCGGAGGGCGGTTGGGTCTCACGCGGGTCGGTTCTGTTCGAAGGCACTGAACTCACCGGCATGACCCGCCGACAGCGCGGGCGCCTCCGCGGCACCGACATCGCCTACATCCCGCAGGAACCGCTCAGCAATCTCGATCCCGCCTATCGGATCGGACACCAGCTGACCGAGCCGCTGCGTGCGACGCAGGGCATGTCGCGCAGCGAAGCCCGGGAGCTGGCGCTGAGCCTGTTGGCCAGAGTGGGCATCCCGGACCCGGAGGCCACCTTCCGTGCGTACCCGCACGAGATCTCCGGCGGGATGGCGCAGCGCGTGCTCATCGCCGGCGCGGTCGCGGGCAAGCCGAAGCTGCTCATCGCCGATGAGCCGACGACGGCGCTCGACGTCACCGTGCAGGCGGAGGTGCTCGATCTGCTGCGAGACCTGCAGCAGGAGAACGAGATGGCGGTCCTGCTGGTCACCCACAACTTCGGTGTCGTGGCCGACATCTGCGACCGCGTCACGGTCATGCAGGCGGGGAGAATCGTCGAGTCCGGTTCGGTGGAACAGATGCTCGAGGCGCCGCAGGACGATTACACGCGTACGCTGCTCGATTCGATGCTGGACAGCGGCGGGCCCGTTCGCGCCTACGCGGGCGAGGAGACAGACGAGGGAGAGCAGACATGACCGGTCCGCAGCCGCTGCTGAGCGTTGACGAGCTCGAAGTCGTATACAAGGGGCGCGGCGGAAAGAGCTTCCAGGCGCTGAAGGGCGTCTCCCTCGACATCCGTGCGGGCGAGACTGTGGGACTCGTCGGAGAGTCCGGGTCGGGCAAGACGACGATCGGACGCGCGATCCTCGGCCTGGCCAAGGCGAGCTCGGGACGGATCACGTTCGACGGCCGCGACATCACGCATCTCCCGCACCGCGAGCGCCGCGATCTCGCGAAGGACATCCAGGTCGTGTTCCAGGATCCCTACACGTCACTGAATCCGTCGATGACCGTCGCCGACATCCTCGCCGAGCCGCTCCTCATCCAGGGGCGCACCAAGCGCGACGCGTATGGACGCGTGCGTGAGCTGCTCGATCGCGTCCAGCTGCCCTCCGATGCCTCCGAGCGTCTGCCGCGCGAGTTCTCCGGTGGTCAGCGTCAGCGCGTCGCCATCGCGCGCGCCATCGCCCTGGAGCCGCGCCTGATCATCTGCGATGAACCGGTATCCGCGCTCGACCTCACCACGCAGGCGCGCGTGCTGGACCAGCTCATCGAGATCCAGGAGGACAGCGGCGTCGCGTACTTGTTCGTCTCACACGACCTCGGAGTCGTCCGCCACATCAGCCACCGCGTCACGGTGCTGTATCGCGGCGAGATCGTCGAGCAGGGCGAAGTCGACCAGGTGACGGCCCGGCCAGAGCACCCCTACACTCAGCGACTGTTCATGTCGGCGCCCGTCGCAGACGTCACGCAGCAGCGCATCCGTCGCGAACAGCGTCGCCAGCTGGCGACGGAAGGAAAGAACACACGATGACCACCATCCCCGCCAGCGTCCCCACGGCACGGCACACGGACGGCACCGAGTACCGCGACCTCAATCGCAACGGCGTGATGGATCCGTACGAGGATCCGCGCCTTCCGGTCGACGAGCGCGTCGAGGACCTCGTCGGTCGCCTGTCCCTGCGCGAGAAGGCCGGGCTGATGGTGCAGAGCGTGGTGGCCGTGTCGACCGACGGGGACATCGACGGGCCGCCGATCGTGCCTCGCGATCCCACCGCGCGCGAGCTCGTCGAGGAACGCGCCGTGACCCACCTCAACGTGCACCGGATCCCGGAGCCGTCGACGATGGCGCGTTGGGTCAACAGCGTGCAGCGCGTCGCCGCGCAGTCCGGGCACGGCATCCCGGTGACGGTCTCCACTGACCCGCGCCACTCGTTCACCGAGAACTGGGGGGCGTCCTTCTCGGCCGAGCATATGTCCGCGTGGCCGGAGCCGCTCGGCTTCGGTGCACTGGCGGATGAGCAGGCGGTACGCGAGTTCGCCGACATCGCTCGGCAGGAGTATCTCGCCGTCGGCATCCGCACGGCGCTTCACCCCACCCTCGATCTCGCAACCGAGCCGCGCTGGCCGCGCCAGTACAGCACGTTCGGTCAGAACGCGGAGCTGGTCTCGCGTCTGGGGCTGGCCTATCTCGACGGGTTCGAGGGCGGTTCGTCGCTGTCCTCGGACAGCGTCGCGTGCATGGCCAAGCACTTTCCCGGGGGCGGACCGCAGCGCGACGGTGAGGACACCCACTTCCCGTACGGCAAGGAGCACGACTATCTCGGTGGTCGATTCGACGAGCATCTGGAGCCCTTCCGGCACGTCATCGAGCGCGGGGTTCCCGCGATCATGCCGGCCTACGGCATCCCGATGGGATTGACGATCGACGGCGAGCGGATCGAGGAGGTCGGGTTCGGTTTCAACCGGCAGATGATCCAGGGCCTGCTGCGAGAGCAGCTCGGATACGACGGTGTCGTCTGCACTGACTGGGGACTCGTCACCGAGTCGCGGATTCTCGACAAGACGCTGCCCGCCCGCGCGTGGGGGGTCGAGCACCTCGACGAGGTCGGGCGCGTGAAGAAGATCCTCGACGCGGGCTGCGACCAGCTCGGCGGCGAGGAGGAGCCGCAGTTCATCATCTCGCTCGTCGAAAGCGGCGCCATCGACGAGTCGCGCCTCGACGAGTCGGTGCGACGCCTTCTCAAAGTGAAGTTCGAGCTCGGCCTGTTCGAGAACCCCTACGTGGACGAAGCGGTCGTCGATGACGTGGTCGGCACCGAAGAGTTCATGGAGAAGGGGCGCGAGGCGCAGACCAGGGCGATGGTCGTGCTCGAGAGCGGACGCCCGTCCGCTCCGAATCTGCCGATCCGTCGGGGTGCGTCGGTCTATTCCGAGCAGATCTCCGAAGATGCCCTCAGCGCGGCGGGGCTTCGCGCGACCTCGCAGCCGGAGGACGCCGATGCGATCATCGTGCGGACAGGCGCGCCGTTCGAGCCGCGCGACCAGTACATGCTCGAAGCGAGCTTCCGAGCCGGCTCACTCGAGTACTCGCCGGAGTTCGTCGGCCGACTGCGCGATCTGAGCACGCACGCACCGGTGATTCTCGTCGTCCATCTCGATCGTCCGGCGATCCTCGAGCCGCTGCTTCCGTTCACGGGCGCGCTGGTCGCCGAGTTCGGTGCGTCGGACGCGGTTGTACTCGATGTCCTGATGGGGCGGAAGACGGCGTCGGGCGAGCTTCCGTTCGACATCCCGCGCACGACCGCCGCCATCGAGCGCTCGCGTGTCGATGTGCCCGGCGACACCGTCCAGCCGCTGTTCGTCGCCGGTCAGCCGAGTGCTCCGGTGGCGAGACGCGCCGGACGGCGCAGCTATCCGCAGGGGAAGGAGAGCAAGCTCGCGATCCTGGAGACCGCGCTCGATGTCATCGAGCGCAAGGGGTACAGCGCGACCTCCCTGCGTGACATCGCGGCGGAAGTCGGGATGACCCAGGCCGGCCTGCTTCACCACTTCGGCACCAAGGAGAATCTCCTCGTCGAGGTCCTCCGCCAACGTGACGTCGTCAACCGACGCAATCTCACCCTCGATCCCGGGGACGAGCCGATGACGCTGCGCACGGCGCGCCACAACGCCGATGTGCCGGGGCTCGTGCAGCTCTATGTGAGCCTCGAGGCCGCGGCCGCTGATCACGAGCATCCTGCGCATGAGTTCTTCCTGCGACGCAACGACATGGTGTTCGGAACGATCCGGCGGGACATCGAGGCGCGGCAGAACGACGGGAGCTTCCCCAGCGACGTCGACGCGGCCATGATGGCGCGCGTTCTCCTCGCGCTCTCCGACGGGTTGCAGGCCGAGTGGCAGATCGACCGAGACGTCGATCTGCCGGGGACCATCGAATGGCTGTGGAGCCAGTTCGCCTCCCGCGCGACGCGCAGCGACGACGAGAACTGACCAACGAGGGAATCGAAGGAGAACCGCATGGAGACGATGGACGGACGCATCGATTCGCCCGAGCTGGAGCAGCTGTACGCCGATTTCGAGGCGAACTCGACCGCACCCCTGTGGACGCAGCGTGACGACCTGATGCCGATGACGCCGGCACCGGCTGCGGTGCCGCATGTGTGGCGGTGGTCGAATCTCTACGACATCGCGAAGCGGTCCGGCGACCTCGTGCCTGTGGGGCGGGGTGGGGAGCGACGTGCTATCGGTCTGCGGAACCCCGGACTGCCCGGCACCGCGTACGCAACTCCCACACTGTGGTGCGCCATCCAGTACCTCGGCGGCCATGAGACGGCACCGGAGCACCGGCACAGCCAGAACGCCTTCCGATTCGTCGTCGAGGGCGAGGGCGTCTGGACCGTCGTCAACGGGGACCCCGTGCGGATGTCCCGTGGCGACCTCCTGCTTACGCCGGGTTGGAACTTCCACGGACATCACAACGACACCGCCGAGCCGATGGCGTGGATCGACGGTCTCGACATCCCGCTGTCGAACTACACGGACGTCGGCTTCTTCGAGTTCGGGTCCGATCGCGTGACCGACGAGGCCTCGCCGAACGTCTCGCGCGCCGAGCGACTCTGGGCGCACCCTGGTCTTCGTCCGCTGTCCGGACTGGAGGACCGCGTCAACTCACCGCTGTCCGCGTACCGGTGGGAACACACCGATGCGGCACTGGCCGAACAGCTCGCGCTCGAGGACGAGGGGTACCCCGCCACGGTCGAGCAGGGGCATGCCGCGATCCGTTTCAGCAACCCGACGACGGGCGGCGACGTCATGCCGACGATCCGCTGCGAGTTCCACCGGCTGCGCGAGGGGGCCTCGACTCCCGCTCGTCACGAGGTCGGATCCTCGGTGT
>DXDC01000169.1 GCA_019115685.1 Candidatus Agrococcus pullicola | reverse complement strand
CCTGGACGGGTGCTCCCGACGCAATCAGCCAGGCCGGAGAGTGACGATTCGAGCTGTTCGATCGCCACACTCGCCGTTGCCCCGACGAACGACGTGACCCCATTGCGGGCCAGTGCCTCGGACACGACGTCGACGGCGTCGATCGTCGCCATCATCACGTTCTTTCCGCGCGCTCCGTGAACATGCGTGTCGATGAATCCCGGGGCGAGAATCCGGCCGCGCGCATCGATGGTGCGCGCAGTGCCGATCGGAGCATCGGCGCTGAGCACATCGACGATGGTGGCTCCCTTGAGCACAACGGTGGCGGGTGCCAAGCGCCGCCCCTGCAGAACGTTCGCTCCGACGTAGGCCCGCACCGGTGATTCGACGGTACTCATCACGCGAGGACGCCGAAGAAGCCCGCGACGAGCCCGACGACGAGCGTCCCGATAAGCACCCACACGGGTGAGATGCGCTTGCGGATCAGCCAGAACACGGCGAGCGAGGCTGCGAGCGGCAGAAGACCCGGAAGAACCGTGTCGAGCTGATCTTGGAGCGCAATCGATGCTTCCCCGTTCTCGTACGTGAACGGCGTCGTGATCGGAAGAAGCGTCGCAACGAGCGCACCGGTCACCGCAAGCCCCACGATGGTGGCGCCCTCCTTGACCTTGTCAAGCTGCGATCCGCCGATCCGCGCCAGGAACTTCGTTCCCGCGCGATACCCGATACTCGTGCCCCACACACGCATGGCGATCTGGGTCGCGAACAGGCCGACGAGGAATATCACCGGCCCGAGCACATTGCCGTTGATCGCGAGCGCGGCACAGACCGCGGCGAGGATCGGCCGAATGGTCCCGAACACGAGTGAGTCCCCGATGCCGGACAGCGGTGCCATCAGCCCGACCTTCACAGACGTGATCGTTTCGTCGGCGACGGATGAGTCGCCTCGCGCTCTCTTCTGTTCCATGCTGGCGACGACGCCGGCGATCGGGCCGATCACCCAAGGGTTGGTGTTGAAGTACGTCAAGTGTCGCCTGTAGGCGGCGGCACGATCCTCTCGGTTCGGATACAGCGTGTCGAGGAGCGGACGGATCATCCACCAGAAACCGAGGTTCTGAAACCTCTCGTAGTTAAACCCGCCCTGAAGCAGAAGACCCCGCCAGGTGAGAGATCGGATCAGACGCCGGCGTGCCTTCTCGTCTTTCGCGTCGACCGTGGTCGATTCGTTGTTCGTCATATGCGCGTTCCGTCTCAGCTCAGGGTCGTCTTAGGGAGTGGTTTGCTCTCGGCAGGCGCTGTGTGAGCAGGTTGCTCCGGCGCCGCGGCGGCCTCCGGGCGTCGCATCCGGAAGATCAC
Source organism: Candidatus Agrococcus pullicola (assembly GCA_019115685.1). GTDB lineage: Bacteria > Actinomycetota > Actinomycetes > Actinomycetales > Microbacteriaceae > Agrococcus > Agrococcus pullicola. Next base: position 1,371 of record DXDC01000169.1, on the reverse strand, counting down.
GATCACGACGGCTGTTGCGAGGATCGCGGTTCCGATCACGGTGAAGTCCGTGAAGGCCGCGATGGCGAATCCCGCGAAGAACACGGGAAACAGCGACTTGTTGAACAGCACCGAAAGCAGGATCCCGAAGCCGACGGCGGGGAGAATCGCGGCGCCGGTATTCATGGCGTCGAGGACCTGATCGCTCAGCGACCCGATGAAGCGTTCGACGGCTGTGCTTCCGAAGTACAACGCAAGGAAGGTCGGAACCGCGTACGAGATGAAATGGACGATGTTGCCGATCCAGATCACGGCGAGGATCGCACTGCCATTGCCGTGCGTCGCTGCAGTGTCCGCTCGGTGCACCAGGAACGAGCAGACGGTCTTGGCGAACAGTTCGCAGAAGGTTCCGAGCACGGCTGCCGGGACGGCGAGGACGAGCGCCGCTTCCGTTCCGTTCCCCGATCCGATCGCGAGTGCTGTGCCGACGGCAGATCCGATCGCGACGTTGGGAGGAGCCGTGCCGCCGAACGTCGCAGCTCCGATGAAGACGAGCTCGAGGGTGCCGCCCACGATGAGGCCAGTTTGGAAGTCCCCGGCAATCAGGCCGACGATCGGCCCGAGGATGATGGGTCGTTCGAGCTGCGGATCCCCTGCGATACGTCGCGCCAGGTAGACCAGTCCGACGACGACCGCGATCAGTACGGATTCAGTGAGTGTCATCGGAGACCACCGCTCGCCGCCGGCGCGTTGCCGTACATATCGATTCCCGCGCGTCCTGCCGCAACGATCGCCGGTAGGTCTGCGTCTTCCTCCGTGAGTGCCGCGATGACCATCGGCAGATTCACACCGGCAAGAACCTTCGTCCTGCCGTCCAGTGCCAGGGTCGCGGCGACGCGCGACGGCGAGCCACCGGCCAGATCGACGAGTACCAGGACGGGGTCGTCGCCGCCGATCTCCTCGATGGCGAGGTTCACCGCGTTCGTCAGGTCGTCGACGCTCATCCCGATCTCGAAGTTGACGGCACGAGCGTCGGGCGCCGTGCCGACGATCATTTCTGCCGCCGCGAGCAAGCCGTTCGCAAGTGTGCCGTGCGTTGCGATCACCATTGGTCTCATGCAGAATTGTATACAGTATCCATTTCCTCTTTTGCAAGTCCCACGAAAGGCCGCCGGTTGCGCATCCTGATCTGCAGCAGTCCGAGATCCGCGGGCGAAACGGGAGCACACGTGCTCGCGAGCGCGCTCCGTCGAAGGTCGAATGCGACGCTCGGCGTCGCCACAGGAAGTTCACCGCTCGGAATCTACGAGGCGCTCGCGAACGGTGTCGGTGGTGATCAAGTGGAGCTGTCGGCGGTGCGTGCTTTCGCGCTGGACGAGTACGTCGGCATCG
>DXDC01000168.1 GCA_019115685.1 Candidatus Agrococcus pullicola | reverse complement strand
GGCGACTTGCGGACGCGGGTGTCGATCAGCATTTCTACCGGCGTCGGCCCTGACTGCCGGAGGTTGACCGGAACCACACGGTCCGACTGGTCAACCGAAGGGATGTTGAAACTCACGAATGCCTCCCGGTTCGCAGCATGGAGCCCAACCTCGTTGTTGCGCTCTCAGCAACACTTAGCGTGTTACGCAACATTCTGACGCATCGCCAGGAACCTCGTCAAGAGTTTTTGCGCGCGAAATTTTGACATCGTGGCAGCGCAGGATGCACACGGGCGAAGTGGCGCCTGCTGAAGGTCACGAAACGTTGACCCGCTGGCCGAAATCGGACCGCCCGGTCAACATTTGGTGACACTCTCCCGGCCGGGATGTTCGTCACCGGCCGCGGATCGGGGACTCTCGGAGCGACGTCCGAGCTACTCGTCGCCCTCGATATCGTCTCCGAAGATGATCTGCAACGATTGCGTGGCACTGACGCCCTGCGCAACCGACTCGATCACGTCGGGCTCTTGCGGAGCGTCGCTCTGGCCGATGAGCCGGTCTGCTTCACGAAGCCAATCCGGCTCGCTCTGGCCGGATTCCAGGTCGGTCTTACGTTCGAACATCGCACCTCCGTTTCGACGCCGCAATCGTATCGGGTTCACATGGCCGTGTACATCCGGGGGTGGACACCGTGCGTTGCGGGAGCCTAATCGCAGTTGCCGTCGACGGAACAGCTCACGCCGTCGGCGCCTTCGCCGAGCAGACTCGCCATCGACTGCAGCCCGCTCGCCTCACCGACCTGCGCATCTGCGTTGCGCGGCATCCCCTCGTACCGGCTCCTCCTGTCGGGTGTGCTGGAGGCGGCAGCTGCGCTCTTCTCATCGGCGTCCATGTTCATGCCTCGCTCCCGCTCGTTTCAGGAGCATCAAGCTCCGCTACGAGTTGCCGCAGCGCCTGCCGGTACGTGTCGACCGGCAATGCGCCGGGAGCCGCATACTTGTTGTTGAAGACCGTGAAAGGAACGCCGGAGGCGCCCATCGCCTGCGCTCGCGTCACGTCACGGTCGACGTCGTCATCGTGCCTGTCTGGGTCGCGAAGGATCTCCCTGGCGGCTGCCCGGTCGAGCCCGGCACGCTCGGCGGCATCCAGGATCGCGTCATCCTCGAACGGGTTCACAGCTCCCGTGAAGTAGTCGCGTTGCAGTGCGAAGAAGAACTCTTCCGTCGCACCCCGCTCGCGGAGCGACTGCGCAACACGGTGGATCGCGCGGGTGTTCGCTACCGGACGCTCTACTGCGTACTCGCGTCCGATTTCACTCGCAAGACCCGCGATGTGCTGTTCCATGGCGCGAACGTCCTCCTCACCCTTGCTGAATTTGGCACGAAGATGCTCGATGTTGGATTTCGCGTCAGCGGAGTACACGGGAGCGTTCGAATCCAGCTCGAAGGAGTGCACGCGGATGCGCACTCGGTCTTCGAGCTCTTCGGCACGAATCGCTTCTTCCAGCCTTCCCTCACCGACGTAGCACCACGGGCAGACAACATCCGTCCAGAGGTCGATCGTGATCTGCTGTTCGCCCTGTTCGGCCATGGTCGCTCCTTCGATGCCTCGACGCTGTGTGCGTCAGGCTCTGCAGAGTATGACAATGAAAAGCGTCGAGATAATCCCGTATGCGCAATTGCCGTCTTGCTCAGTCCGCTTGGTCGCCTTCGACCTCAGCGCACGCCCGCAGCACAGCGCGCAGCGTTTCGGCCGCTCGCTGCAGCTCGGCCGCATCCAGCTGCGCTCCAACCGCATTCGACCAGCGCACCTGCCGGGCGATAATGGCGTCGAGCGCCTCGAACCCGAGTTCCGTGGGCTCCAGCAGTCGCGAGCGTCGGTGCGCCGGATTCGCAAGCCAACGAGCGTGACCGCTGGTCACAAGCTCGTCGGCAAGGCGCTGCACCGCTTGGCGGGACATACCCATCCGCACTCGAGTCGCGATAGACGGAACAGGTCTCGGACCATCGCGTACAGCGGAGAGCACTCGCCACCTCGCGGGCGAAAGCCCTGACGGTTCCGTCATCAGCCTGGCGGCCGAGAAGAAAGCCTCCCCTATTTCCACGACCGGTTCGACGAGTTCACCAAGGGCAATACCGTCACTGGTAGCACCAATCGCCTCGCCTCGAGCCATACATACAGTCTGCCGCATGCCGGGCAACACAAGGCCAGATATAGACAATATGTTGTCATATATGACAAGATGTTGTCATGAGTTCTCGGCCACAGTCCCAGCACCTCGCCCGCCCTGTCGACACGCCACGAGGGGCCGTTCTCGTGCTCGGCGGCTCCGAAGGAGGTCATCATCCTGCCGACGCCGACGCACTGGCGCACGAGGGTTTCGTCGCCCTCTCCTATGCCTACTTCGGCGCGGCCGGCACTCCGAGAGCCCTCGAACGCATCCCCATCGAGCATCTGCTATCCGGTATCGACGCACTGCAAGAGGCAGCGCCCGAACAGCGGATCGGCGTGGTCGGCGGTTCACGAGGCGGCGAGGCAGCACAGCTGCTCGCTTCGGTCGACGACCGAGTGCGCG
>DXDC01000022.1 GCA_019115685.1 Candidatus Agrococcus pullicola | reverse complement strand
ACTGACTCGTTGCCCTACACTCTTAGAGCGTGACACTCACCGCTCACCTCACGGCTCGCACGGAGCGATTCGACGGTGACGCACCGCTCACCTACGCATCCCCGTCGTCGCCGACGGTGTTTCTGCGCGGTGATGAGGGCATCGTCGGCATCGGCGAAACGCTACGCCTCACCTTCACGGGAGAGGACCGGTTCCGCCAAGCGGCGAACGCTTGGGATGCCCTGTGCGGGGCCGCGACCGTGCACGACTCCGTAGGCTTGCCCGGTACGGGCGTTGTCGCGTTCGGCACGTTCGCCTTCGACGCGACCTCTCGCAGCGAGAGCGTCTTGATCATCCCCCAAATCGTATTGGGGGAAGCGGAGGGCCAGCGCTGGCTTACACGCATCACTCTCGATGTCGAAGACTCCAGCTCGCCCGCGTCTGAGCTCCTCCGCCCATCCGAGATCGAAGAGACGCGCGTCGAACTGCAGCGCGGACGCATCTCGCCCGCCGCCTACGAGGGCGAGGTCGCGGCTGCACTGCAGGAGATTCGAGCCGGGGCCGTCACGAAGCTGGTGGTGGCCCGCGACCTCGTTGGGCAGTTGCCGGCGAACGCCGACCTGCGCAGCGTCGTACGCGAACTACGCCGCCGGTACCCGACCGCTATGACCTATTCGGTCGACGGGATGCTCGGTGCCTCCCCCGAGACACTCGTGCGTGCACGTGACGGCCGATTCTGGATGCGCGTGCTCGCCGGCACTGCTCCGCGCGGTGCGACGGGGGCGCTCGATGCCGACGCAGCGGATTCACTCGCGAAGAGCGGGAAGAACGTCGAGGAGCACGCGTTCGCGGTCGACAGCGCGCTCGAATCGCTGCGCAAACTCGGGCTGTCGGCTACCGCAGGAGGAGCTTTCACTCTGCAGCTGCCCAACCTGTGGCACATCGCAACGGACATCGAGGGCATTCTCGGCGAACAGTCGACGCTGCGGATGCTCGACGAGATCCATCCGACCGCAGCCGTCGGCGGAACACCGACAGTCGCAGCCATGGAACTCATTCGCAAGGTCGAGGGGCTCGACCGTGGCCGCTACGCAGCACCCGTAGGGTGGGTCGACTCGCAGGGCAACGCCACGTGGGCGATTGCGCTGCGCGGCGCCGAGGTCGCGGCAAGCGGCGCGATTCGGGCATTCGCGGGAGCGGGCATCGTTGCCGGCAGCGACTCGCGTGCCGAGTTGCGCGAGACGGACATCAAGTTCAGGCCCATCCGCGACGCCTTCGCCGACCCGCTGCCGCCCGAAATCCCAGTCTGACCATCCCCCCCCCATCCCAGGGTGCGAAAAACTTCGAAGAATGACCGTCACGTTTCGAAGTTTTTCGTATCCTGCGGGGTGGGGGTGACCGTGGCAGTTCTCGATTCCGGAGTCCGCGCAGCCGCGGGCGGGGCACTCAATCGGCGAGTTCGACCTCGACGATGCACGTCGACGAATCGGTGAGCGCGCGCTCGAGCCCAGCGCGGTCGCGCACACGCACGAACGCCCATCCGTATGCTGCGGCAAGCTGCTCGAACGAGACGTCATGCGGTGTTCGCTGCACACGCCGGAAGTCGTCGGGGTTGGCGGTCTCGGCAACCTCCAGATCATCGAAGATGGTGCCGCCACGGTCGTTGCCGATCACGATCTGGATGCGCGGCCGGGTCTCGTCGGGAGCTACGAGCAGAGCACCGACATCGTGCAGCGCTGTCACATCCCCTATGAGCACGCGGGTCACCCCGCCGCGGTGCTCCCGATCCAACGCCGCCGCAACGCCAAGAGCGGTAGAGACAGTCCCGTCGATACCGGCGAGCCCCCGATTCGAATGCACCGTAATCGCCTTGCCCGCAACCGTGCGATCGAGCACGCGGATCAGCCGCGAAGCCCCCAGCACCAGCCGGTCGTGCGGCCAGGTGTGCTCCCAGACGCTGCGCACCAGCGTTGCGCGATCGACGCTTCGTCGCGCCTGCCGCAAACCCTCTTTCGCGAGCTCTCGCCGGTTGAGGCCCGCTATCGCCAGCGGCTCCGCATCAGCTTCGCGCAGCGCGCGGTCCGCCACGACCCACTCGCCCAGCCACGAGCGCTCGGTCTCGGCTTCCGCAGCGACGAGCCTGCCGTACAGAGCCTCGCCGGGTACGTTGTCGCCGTGCCGTGCGGCCACAACCACCTCGACGTCGTCACGACCCAGCAATCGGGCTACGGAGCGTGCGAGCGTCGGATGCCCGAACACGATCACCCGCCGCACGCGATCGGCCAATTCGGTCTCGAGCAGTCGTACGCTGACGTTCTCGCGTCCGTGCCGTGCTCCGCTGGACGGCTCGGCGATCAGCGGCACGCTCAGCCGCCGCGCAAGTTCATTGGGGTCCTGCCCCCTGGTAGCGTCCGCACCGGCCACGATCAGGGTGCCGGAAGCCGCGTGCACCGGGATATCCGCGCGCTCGTGCGGTCGCCGCAGTGCTTGGGGCGGTACCGGAGCCAAGGGGTCGTCGCCGGAGAGCGGCTCGCGCAAGCGCACGTTGCACTGGACCGGCCCTGCGGCGGCGCTCACGCCACCCAGTGTCGCCGTCACTGCATCTGCCGCATCCGTTTCCGGATGGAAGAGTTCATCGGCCTCGACGACGCTGTGCAAACGCAGCGCATCACCGAACACTGCGGTCTGATCGGTGGTTTGATTTGCGCGAGTGCCCTGCAGTTCGGCGGGGCGATCGGCCGTCAACAGCAGCAATGGCACATCGCTGTGGTGCGCCTCCAGCACAGCGGGATGCAGATTCGCGACGGCGGTGCCGCTGGTCACGATCACTGCCGCAGGGATGCCCGTCTCGCGGGCCAGCCCGAGCGCGAAGAAAGCCGCAGAGCGCTCGTCGATGCGCACATGGAGCTCCGCGTGACCGGCCCGGGCCTGCGCTGCGGCGGCGAGCGCGAGCGCCTGCGAGCGAGAACCGGGGCAGACGATGAAGTCGGTCACGCCCTCCCCGATGAGCGCCGCGATGAGCCGCGATGCGTACGAACCGGCGCTGAGGCTTCTACGCTCAGGAGTCACTGGGGGTCCTTCTGATTCGATACCTGCGCGCCGCGCTTCCGTGGGGCAGTCGGAGCTGTTTCCTTACGTTCATGATCGGATACGGTCTGCCCCCTCGGTTCCGATGATCCTTTTCTCGGTCCATATCGCGGGCCAAAGCAATTATTCGCTTGGCTGCTCGTATTGACCGAGAAATGGCCCGGGCAATACCTGAGATGCACGGCCATGAGGGTCGGTGCCTCTACACGAGCTTCCCACACCCTAGTTCGTGTACTTCGACGCTCTGCCGCGGCGCTCCGTTACGCACCGGGCCGTTCTCCCTTGCCCGTGGCATCGCTCGTGCCGTTGCCGTTGTTGGTTTCGGAGTCGTCGTGGTCTTCCTCATCCTCGGCCGCGGCCTCTCGCGCGGCGCGTTCGGCGGCCTCCTCGGCTTCCAGAGCCTCGAGCTGCTCCTCGATCTCTCGGATGCGGCGATCGGCCTCTTCATCGCTGATGCTGGGGCCGCTTTCTCCCGAACTCGGCTCGTCGTCCTTCGCCACGACCGTGCCCATGCTTCTCGGCCCTTTGCCGATCAGGACCCATGCGAGCGGACCGAAGATCGGAATGACCACGATGATGACGATCCAGAGAACGCGGTTCAGGCGACGAATACGCGCGTCGTCGGTCACCGTCAGGTCGATCAGCGAATAGATCAACAGCACGACGGCGACTAGGATTCCTGCCAGTATCGCTCTCGCCATACATACAAGCGTAACGCCCCGTAGACTCGATGTTTGTGACAGTCCTCCTGAAGTACGCCGCAATCAGGCTTTCGCTGTTCGCCGTCCCGTTCTTCATCATGGTGCTCGTGGGCTGGCATCCGCTGCTGGCGGGCGGTCTTTCGCTCATTTTCGCGGCGCTCGCGAGCTACATTTTCCTGCGCAGGCAGAAGGAAGAGGTCTCGGCGGCGCTCGCTGACCGCGCGGAGCGACGCAAACGGGAGAAGGCGGCAGCAGCCGAGGCGAAGGAGCGTGACGAGAACGTCGAGGACTCGATCCTCGACGAGCAGGAGACAGCTCCGGATGCTCAGCTCGATGCCGAAAACCGGCGGGGCGAGACAGTCACCGATGACGACGCGGCATCTGCTTCCGAAGCAGCAGACGAGGCACCGACCGACGCCGCGCAGGGTGACGAACCCGAAACGGGCGGGCATCCCAAAGCCGAATGAGCCCTGCCAACTTCTCGGTGCACTTCCGCAGACGCGCCGATGGCCCCTCCGGGTGTCGGCGCAAAGCACGAGATGTTTTCACCCGACGGGTGGAAGGTTCGATGTATTGGGGCCGGGAGGCTAGACGTAGGGGTTGAAGAACCCGACGATGCCACCCCAGAACGCGATGCCGATGCCAACGCCTAGCAGCAGGTTGGTGATGCCCGTCAGCGTCAGAGCGAGGATGAAGTCGCGAGGCGTGCTGCCCATCGCGACGATCAGCACAGCCGGCAG
>DXDC01000167.1 GCA_019115685.1 Candidatus Agrococcus pullicola | reverse complement strand
AGTCACACGGGCGCTCGAACACCGCATCAGACCCGGCGGGGCAGTCGTCAGCATAGGTTCGATCGGCGCGGAGTATGCAGGAAATCCCTATTCGGCGTCGAAAGCGGCGCTCCAGGCCTGGAACGCCGGCGTATCCGAGCGGCTCGGCGCGAGGGACATCACGGCGAATGTGGTCGCTCCCGGATATGTCGAGGGCACCAACCTTTTCGGCGGCCCTCTCGGCGCGGACCGTCGCACGGCGCTCGTAGAACGTACGCACACGAAGCGTGTCGGCAAGCCAGAGGACATCGGCTCGATCGTCTCCTTCCTCGCATCACCGAAAGCGAGACACATCACGGGTCAGACGATGCACGTGAACGGAGGCGCGCACACGACCCGATAGAGCAGCCCCGTCCACGGACCCGAAGGGGCGGTTCTGTCAAGGCCTCAGCGACGAGCGCGGTGCGCAAGTAGGCTTTGAAAGTGGTGGCAATTCGACGCGACCGAGCGATGGGAGCAGAGATGTCGATTGATATCGTTCTCCGCAGCGATTACGCGACGGAGCTCGAAGAGCTGACCGTTCCGTGGGAATCCGCTCGCCCGGAAGAGCCGAAGCTGTGCTTGCTCAACGAAGATCTCGCCGCCGAACTGGGGCTGGATTCGGATGTTCTGCGAACGGATCCCGGCATCCGTTTTCTGCTCGGCAATGAGCTGCCGGCGGAGGCAAAGCCGGTCGCGCAAGCGTATGCGGGTCACCAGTTCGGCTTCTATGCCCCGAGGCTCGGAGACGGCCGAGCCCTGCTGCTGGGTGAAATCGTCGATGTTCGCGGCCGCACACACGACATCCACCTGAAGGGCTCCGGAAGAACGCCGTTCGCACGTGCCGACGGCTTCGCCGCACTCGGGCCAATGCTGCGGGAGTACCTCATGGGTGAGGCGATGCATGCGCTTGGCATCGAGACGACTCGAGCGCTCGCCGTCGTTGAGACCGGGAGATCGGTCCGTCGCGAAGCGGAGTTCTTTCCCGGCGCGGTGCTTGCGCGCATAGCGAGCAGCCATATCAGGGTCGGTACGTTCCAATACGCACGGTCGACCGGCGATAGAGCACTGTTGGAGAAGCTCGCCGACTTCGCCATCCAACGTCACTACCCGCGGTTCGCCGAAAGCCCCACGCGCTATGAGGAGCTGTTGGAGGCCGTCGCCGTGGCACAGGCGAAGTTGCTCGCATCATGGATGCTCGTCGGTTTCGTTCACGGTGTCATGAACACTGACAACACCTCGGTTGCGGGCGAGACCATCGACTACGGGCCCTGTGCCTTCATCGACGCCTATGACCCCGGTGCGGTTTTCAATTCGATCGACCATCAGGGAAGGTACGCTTTCGCGAATCAACCGGGCATTGCACTCTGGAACCTGTCCCGTTTTGCCGACAGTCTGCTGCCGTTGCTGGCGGATGATCAAGATGCGGCGGTCGAGATCGCAGAGGGGCGGGTACGCACGTTCACAAGCGTCTACGAAGCCGAGCTCGTTGCCGGGATGCGCGAAAAGCTCGGCGTCGCGGATGCCACAGACGAGGAGGTGGGGGAGATCGCTCGGGCGATGCTCGCTCAGCTGCAGGCCGAAGGCGTGGATTACCATCAGGCTTTTCGAGCGCTCGCTCACGCAGCGCGTGGAGACTCGGCAGCGGCCGATCGCCTGTTCACGGGCGAAGAGGGCGCCGGTGACTGGTTCCAGACGTGGCTCCGCCTCGGACCAGACGGCGATGCCATGGATCGTGTGAATCCGCTCTACGTACCGCGAAACCACATCGTGGACGAGGCGCTCGTCGCAGCAACGGAAGGCGACCTCGAGCCATTCACACGGCTCCTCGAGATCCTCGAGCATCCGTTCGAAGAGCGACCGGGTCTGGGCAGATACGCCCAACCGGCGCCGGAAGGCTCATGGCCGCACGTGACGTATTGCGGCACATGAGCTGCGGCAACGCTACTCCGCTCTCAGGATGATGTTGCCGACCGATACCTCTGCATCAACGGTGTGAGGGCTGGTCGGGTCCGTGCGCAGCGTTGAGTCGATCGAACCGAGCGAGGCGTCGCGACTGAGGCTGTACAGCGCTTGCGGCAGTGTCACGGTCGCTTCGCCGACTGAGACATCAATATCCACCATCGCAGGTGTTCTGCCTGTCATTGCGACGTCGGCGCTGCCGATCGCAACGGTGATGTCGGCCGTTTCGACATCCCGCATGGAGACGTTTGCCCTGCCGGTCTCAACGCTGACGCTCAGCGTTTCGGCTTCGCCCTCGGCAATGGCTTCCCCGGCTCCGACTTGCACGTCTAGTGATTGGAAAGAGCCGTCGATGCGGAGGGCCCCCGCCCCGACTTCGGCTTCCGCATCCAGCGCCCCGTTCAGCGCATTCGGCAGGGTTAGAACCGATGTTCCCGACCGTGAATCGCAGAAGATGAAGCACCAGTTGCCGAAGGGCCCGCGCTGCTGATCGACGACGAGTGTTTCACCGTTCCTGTTGAGGTTCCAGGTCGTGCCCCGAGCCTCGAGCGTCGCCTCGTCAACATCACCGAACTCGACGGTCAATTGCGTTGCGGAAGCGTTCACATCGAGTTCCGTGATGTCACTCGCATCAACCGTTTGCGTCGAGTACCCGCCTTCCGTAATGCTCCAGACACTGCCCGCTGTCGCCAGCGCGGCCGAGCCGCCGACGCCCAAGAGCGTAACCGCGCCGATCGCTGCCACGGTGATCGCGACCGCCTTCGCGGCCGTTGACCTTTCGGGCCGGGCAGTCGACGTCGCCGACGAGTTCTGCGAAGAGCCGTTGTCGTTCATGATTGCTGTCCCGTCTGGTTTGCGGAGCCCGATGCCCCGCGCGTTTCGATGTGCACGAGAGCCGCGAGCACACGCCGATTTCCGGCTTCCGGCTCGAGCTCGAGTTTCTGGAAGATGGCAGTGATGTGCTTCTCGACACTTGCGGCGGAGAGAAAGAGCATGTCCGCGATGGTCTGATTCGACTTGCCCTCTGCAAGCGCCGAAAGAACCGTGCGCTCCCGGTCACTGAGTCGTTGCATCCGTCGGTCCTGATTGCGGCGCGTCAGCAGCTGTGAGACCACTTCCGGGTCCAGCACGGTTGCGCCGGTCGCGATCTGCTCCACCGAAGCGATGAACTCCGTAACGTCGGCGACACGATCTTTGAGAAGGTAGCCGAACGCGCCCTCCGACGCCGAGATCAAGTCGCTTGCGTACCGCTCCTCGACGTATTGCGAGAGCACGAGGATCGGCAGCTCCGGTCGTGTACGCCGCAGTTGCAGAGCAGCCCGAATGCCCTCGTCCGTGAAGGTCGGAGGGAGCCGAACATCAAGAATGCACAGCTGAGGAGCTGTCCGTTCAACTTCCTCCGTGAGCTCTTCCGTATCGGAGAGCGCGGCGACAACTTCGTGCCCGGAGTGCTCGAGCAGTCGAGCAATCCCTTCCCGCAGGAGTACAGAGTCTTCGCAGATCAGGATGCGCATGGAACGCTCACCTCCAGTGCGGTCGGACCGCCATTCGGACTGTCGAGACGTACGGAGCCGCCGGCGGCC
>DXDC01000166.1 GCA_019115685.1 Candidatus Agrococcus pullicola | reverse complement strand
CGACTCCGCGGGAGGTAATCTCGCGGCCGTGGTTTCGCTGCTACTGCGCGACCGGGGCGAAGTCGGACCCAGCAGACAGATTCTGCTCTACCCGGTCACGCACTGGGACCACCGACCCGAAACCTCGCCGTTCGCATCGGTGCGGAATCACGGAGACGACTACCGCCTGACGAACACCGAGGTGCAAGACTACTTCGACATGTACGAGCCCGATCTCGAAGCACGGAAGGAGTGGCGTGTAGCTCCGCTCATGGCCGAAGACCTCTCGAATCAGCCAGCAACGCTCATGATCACAGCAGAACTCGATCTGCTGCGGGATGAGGGCGAGGCGTACGCGGAAGCACTTGAGAGCGCTGGTAACTCAGTGCAGGTTCACCGCGTGGACGGGGCACTGCACGGTTTCATACAGCTGCCGCGCTTCTCTCGGTCGCTGCGCGAAGCCTACGAGGTCATCAACGCCTTTCTCGATCGAGGGCCGGTTTCCGAACCGACCGGGGAGGCCAGGTGACCAGACGCGCATGGGTGCGACTCGACAACGCATCCAATATCTTCCTCGCGGCGAGAAGCGACGCCGACTCCAAAGTGTTCCGCATGAGCGCCGAGTTGGATCACGACGTGGATGCGCAGCTGCTGCAAGAGGCGCTCGATGAGGTCTACGACCACTATCCGCTCTACCACGCGGTGCTGCGCAGGGGTGTGTTCTGGCACTACCTGCAGGACAGCGATCTTCGCCCGACAGCCACCCCGGATGACCAGCACACCTGTGCACCGATCTACCTTCCCGACCGCCGAAACCTGCTGTTCCGTGTTGCACACCATCGCACGCGCATCGTGCTGGAGGTATTCCACGCGCTCTCGGACGGCACGGGAGCGCTCTGGTTCCTGTCCGACCTGCTGAATGCGTATACGAGAAGGAGCAGCACCTTGCCCGGCACGGCCGCCGTTCCAGATACACCCGGCTCTGCGCATCCGCCCGGCACAATTGCACCGCGCAGCGATGCCGCCGCGCCAAGGCACGAGCTGACCGCAGACAGCTTTGCGCAATACTTTCGCGGAAAGACCGAAGGTGTCGGCGCGCAGGACTCCGACTTCAGCAAAGCGGCGGCAACTCCTGTTCTCGAGGTTGAAGACGAGGTCGATTCCGGTAAGCCGCTGCGGCGACGACCCGGCCTACGGCCGTCGTTCATGGACGTGTACCACCCGAAAGGCACGCGTACTCCGGATAATCGAACGCGGGCAGTGGAGCTCACGCTACCGAGCAAGGATCTCTTAGACCTCGCGAAAGCGATCGAGGTTTCGCCCACCATGTATCTCACGGCGCTGTTCTTCGAATCGATACGGCGCTCGTCGGGAGGGCTCGGCAAAAAGCGCACCCTGAGTGCGTCGATACCCGTCAATCTTCGGCAGTTCTTTCCGTCCGATTCGGCTCGAAACTTCTTCGCGACCGTAACTGTGCGGCACACCTACGGGGAGGGGCTCGATGATATCGCCGCCATCGCAAAGCAGTTGGACGGACAGTTCCGCCCCAAAGCGACGCCGGAAGCGCTGGAACGGAAACTGCGCAAGCTCATCCGCGCCGAACGAATGGTCGTGCTCCGCGTCTTTCCCCGACCGATCAAAGACATGCTGCTCAGGCTGATCAACTGGGGCATCAATCGCGGCATCAGCGTCGCGGTCTCCAACCTGGGTCGCGTCACTCTCCCCGAACCGGCAGAGTCGCATGTCGAGCGAATGCTCTTTCACGTTTCGGCTGTTCGCCCGCAGTTCTGCGCGGTCTCGCACGCGGGTTATCTGACGATCAGCTTCACGTCACCGTTCACGGAAATCGGTCACGTCAGGGAATTCGCCAGAATGCTGACGGAGAACGATATCCCCGTGACGGTGGCGGCCGCCAAAGTGACAGAGCAGGAACTGATGGAGCAGAAGTCATGAAGCACTGCTCCGAGTGCGCAGTCGACATCGAAGGCGCATGGCACACGTGCCCGCTATGCCGTGGCACGGTCGAGGGAGATACGTCCGCGGACCCCTTCCCCGCTATTCCATTGACGTTTTCCCGCCGCCGCGTATTGACGGTTCTGTTCCTGACATCTATCGGGATCATCCTGCTGTCCTTCGCAGCCCAGCTGTTCTTCAGCAGGGCCATCGACGATATCGGCCCCTTCCGGTATGCGTGGCTGGGTGTAACAGCGATGTGGCTCATCGTGCTGATGGCGGTGCGCAAGCGCAGCAACGTGGCAAAGGGCACCGTGTACATGGTGGTGCTGATCGGGCTCGTGTGCACGTACTGGGACTATCTGACGGGCTGGCACGGCTGGGCGCTCAGCTACGTGGTGCCGATCGTGTGCGCATGTTCGGTCGTCGCGCTGCTGATTACGGTGAAAGTCATGCGCATCGAGGTCGGCGAGTACATCGTCTATTCCGGATTGACGGTCGTGCTTGGGCTCGCTCCCATCGCGTTCCTGTTTCTCGGCTGGGTCACGAACCCGGTCCCTTCGAGCATCTGCGGAGCCCTGAGCCTGCTCGCGCTCGGCCTGCTGCAGTTGTCGCGCGGCGCGGACGTGAAGCACGAGCTTTCGAAACGGCTGCACCTGTAGCGGTTCGGCGGTCCGCCTACGCAACCGGCATCGGTTTCCTCGGCGGATGTCCCGAACTCGCGCGAAGCGTGCCGGGAATCAGCGCCAGGCCGGCTGCGATGGGAAGGACGAGCAGGACGTACATCCCGGCGTAGTCATCGATGAGCCCCATCGAACCGCCTGCGATCAGCAAAGCGCTCGCGATCGGTGGAGCGATGATACCGCCGAGCGAATTCGCAACACCCAGTACTCCCAATCCCAGCGCCGAACGATCGGGTGGCAGCGCCGCATGGGCCAGCGAACGAGTCGCTGTCATGCCCAGGCCGATGGCCGTACCGGCCAGTCCCGTCGCCAGTACGAACACTGCCACGCTGTCGGCGAGCCCCCGGAGCAGCATCGCGACTACGAGCACGAGCAGAGCAGCAGCGAGCAGTGCCCGGGCATCCAGTAGTCGGATGCGCGTCGCGGCGACGGTCAGGGAACTGAGGACGATGCCGACCGCCCCCAGCAGCGTCGAGGCAGAGACCAGTCGCACTGCCTCCGCTTCCGCGAGATCCCACCTGGACATGAACAGGTAGAGACCGAAGATCAGTCCGGCGGTCAGCTCCATCGAGATCATCATCCGCAGCAGCAGAACAGAAACGAATCGCCAGGTGATGACCTCGCGAACCCCCGCTCCCGGCCGCTTGCGCGAGGAGGAAGCCGCAACCGGCGCTTCTTCGAGTCTGCGCGCTGCCAGGAGCACAATAACCGTGGTGGCCGCCGGGATCACGAGCGAGACCAGCACCACCTGGCTCGGAAACAGCGCGGCAACGGCCAGCCCGGGAAGCGTCCCGATGAATGTTGCCGCCGAGAAGAACCCGGACGCACGAGTCCGCTCGCTCGCGTCGAGTCCTTCCGATACGAGCCCGTTGATCGCGGCGAAGCAGGCGTTGTAGGCGATCTGCGTCAACCCCCAAATGGCGGCAAGCGTCAATGGAGTGGTCGTGAACGGCAGCGCGGCGCTCAACGCCATGCCGATCAGCGCGCCACTGACGAGCCACCTCTTCCTTGCGCGCGTGCGATCCGATAGCCATCCGAACAGCGTGCTCGCGACCATCGCTGCCACACCTCCGACGGTGATCGCCATCGCGAGCGTGGCAGGTGCGTCCGCCGGGTTCGTCATCCCGTTCATCATTACCGACAGGCCGACCACGGCTGGGGCGGTCAAGGCACCCAGCACCGCGCACTGCAGCAGCGCTAGCAGGA
Source organism: Candidatus Agrococcus pullicola (assembly GCA_019115685.1). GTDB lineage: Bacteria > Actinomycetota > Actinomycetes > Actinomycetales > Microbacteriaceae > Agrococcus > Agrococcus pullicola. Next base: position 1,570 of record DXDC01000166.1, on the reverse strand, counting down.
TCACTCGGCGCATGATCTACTCCACGACTTCTTTCTCGCCGTTCGCAGTGCCGATCAGTCCCAATGCGATGGCGCGGGCCAGCGCCGCTTCGCGATCACTGACGCCCAGCTTCTGGTAGATGCTGCGCAACTGCTTCTTGACGGTATTGACCGAGGTGAACAGTTGTTCCGCGATAGCCGCTCTGTTCTCCGACGTCACCATGGCGTGCAGCACGTCCATCTCGCGCGGTGTGAGCGCCGGAACCCGTCCGTGTAACTCATCCGGCACGAGGGCAGGAATCCGGGCGAGCGCCTGGCGCAGTTGCCCAGCGGTTCCCCGCTGCTCAGCAGCGTCCAGGGCGACGAGCAGCTGCTCCCGTGCGGCGTCCGACAGCAGCATGAGCGGCCACCGGAGCCCGAAGTCCTCCATGATCTCCGTCAGCACTGCACCGAAATGAGCCAGTTCAAGACTTTCGACGCCGTACCTCGACACGGAGATTCCGGCTACCGCCACCAGCATTCTTCGCAGGGGGGATGTCGCGGAGAGCTCAGCCTTCGCCAGCAGAGATACGGCCCGTTCGCCCTTGCCATCCTGCGCCGCCTCGATCGCAGCGAATGCGGGAGCAAGCTCCTGAACGGCGTATTTTCGATCGTTCTTGCGCATACGCTGTCCTGTGGCCATACCCATCAGTGCGCGTGCGGCCTGCACGCGCTTCCGCACCCAGGGCAGGGTGCGCGAAGTTGTGCGCTCCTCGACGATTCGCTCGAAACGGATCATCGCTTCGCGTCCGCGACCGAGCGCGGTGTCAGCGAGTGTCAGTGGTGTGAGGATCATCTCCCAGTGTTCGATCGTATCAAGGTGGGGTTCTATGCCTGCGAGTTCATTCCTGGCCAACCCGGCTTGCCCCTCAGAGAGATGAAGCCATGCCCTGGCGATTTTCTCCGGTGTCACGAAGTAGCTATCGCGCCAGACGTCCGGATAGTCCTCCTGGCGAATATCGCGAAGAGCCTCGGCTGCTCCGTGAAAACGTCCCTGCAACACGTCGATGAGCGCGATGTTCCCGAGTGCAAGGTTTCTTACGTGGGGCCGGCCTGCCTTCTCCGCAACGCGCAGATATGCCAGTCGTGCGTCGAGAGCCCGCTCGTAGTCGAATGCGTACATGAGGCTCATGCCGCATTGGTTGAGCGCCTCGATCGTCAGCCCCTGCAAGCCGTCCTGGCTACCGACCGGATCGTAGTGCTCCAGAACTTCCAGCGAATTCGCCGCAGCATCCCGCATCCGACGCTCTTGCCCCAGCATTCTCCAGACGGCGCATTCCAAGCTGAGTTGGATTGCGCGCTCTATCGGAGGTGTGGACGACGACCGCAGCTTTCCCATCAGCGCGGCGGACGCGAAATACTCCGCAGCCTTGCGTTGCGTCTTCGCCGTTTTGTTCAGCAACAAAGCGTAGCGAAGCGCGAGCATAGGATGTCGATGCAGATGCACGGCCGGCACCTGCGAAAGCAGCTCCGATATCCGCCTGTTATCTTCTTGCGGGAGCGGCACGGCTCGCATCAGGACGAACGTCGCATACTCGTAATCTCCGACCGC
>DXDC01000165.1 GCA_019115685.1 Candidatus Agrococcus pullicola | reverse complement strand
CGGTGCATTCATGGGCCTGTTGTCGATGGGGCTCACCCCGATCGCACCCGCCGTCGCCGGCTGGGGGCTCGATCACCTAGGCGACGTCGGGACAATGTCGATCTTCGCCGGTATCTGCGTTGTCGCGGCCGCAGTCGCCGCGCTCTCTCCCGGCGTGCGGTCGATTCCGAACTCCGAACGCTGGGAAGCGCACGCGAGCGAACACGGACTTCTTCCGGAGGACTGATACCGTTTTCCCGCGGCAGGGGCACCTTCATGAGTACTCGCGACCGCCGAAAGGCCGCGACTCACAGGTCACCGTTCCGTCCTCCGACAGTGCGCGTCAGCATCTCAAGAACCTGGCCCGACGCTAGCGAGCAGCGACAGGCCAGCTCCGCATCGCCAACTCTGCGATTGCTTCCAGCGCCTCCCGCGTCGCGCCGTCCTTCGCCCTTTGCGCCATGCCCTGCTGAACACTGACGTAGTATTCGGCCAGGCCGCGCGCATCGGTTTCAGCGGGAAGCCTCCCGGCGCTCACATCAGCGCTGATTCGCTCGTGAAGCAACGTGACGGTCATATTCCTGCGCCGGGTAAGTCCTTCTGCGACCTCGGCAGATTTTGGCGGCACGTTGCTTGCGCCCTGAATGATGAGACAGCCGTGCGGTAGCCCCGGTAGGGTCTGCGCCTTGGCCGCCTCGCGCAGAAACTCTTCGATCGCGAGATATGCCGTCGGCTGCTCATCGAGGGCTTGCTCGACATACCTGCCGAACGCTTCTCCGTAACTGTCCACGGCAAGGTCGAAGAGTTCTCGCTTGCTGCCAAAGGCTGCGTAGAGACTTGATGCTTGCAGACCCGTCAGCTCTGTCAGGTACGCCATTGACACGCCTTCGTACCCGTGCCGCCAGAACGCAATCATCACCTCGCGCAAGACAGCTCCACGATCAAAGCTCGGAGGGCGCCCACGAGTACCGGTCATGCAGGCAATTCTACAGTGATCGCTCCAGAACGTGCTACTTTATTTCCGTACTGTTCACTACAGAAATGGATTGGAAGCGACTATGCGTGGACTCATCGGCAAGACAGCGCTCGTGACCGGAGCAGGAAAAGGCATCGGCAGGGCCGTGGCAGAACGGCTCGGCAGAGAGGGAGTCAGGGTGGGCGTGCACTTCGCTCAGGACGAACGATCCGCGCGCGAAGTGGTCGCGACCATCGCGGCGTCCGGCGGTGAAGCCTTCACCGTCCGCGCGGATTTCACAGATTCGGGGGCCGCAGAGCGAGTCCGCGATGGTCTCGCCGAGCACACGGACCATCTCGACGTTCTGGTCAACAACGCGGGCGTTGGCGACGTCCGTAAGCCGATGGTCGAGGTGCAGAGAGCTGATCTGGAAAGGCTCTTCACCATCAACGTCGTGACACCATTTCTCGTAACTCAAGCACTGACTCCGCTGTTACGGGATGGCGGCCGTGTGATCAATGTCTCTTCCAATCTCACTCGCAGCAGCGTCGAAAGCGATCTCGCGGCCTACGCGATGAGCAAGGCTCCTCTCGAGCCATTCACGATTGCACTTGCGAAGACACTCGGCCCAAGGGGCATCACGGTCAACACAGTGGCACCTGGAGTTGTCGACACCGACATGAACGCCGAATGGCTCGGGCACGAGCAGGCCAAGGAGTTCGTTGCCGCGCTGGCTCCCCTGGGGCGCGTCGCACAATCGGATGATGTAGCCGGCATCGTCTCCCTACTCGTATCCGACGACAGTGGTTGGCTGACAGGACAGCGAATCGAAGCCGCAGGGGGCGCCGGGCTATGACCAAGGGCCGCCCGTGGCGCGCATTCGGAATTCTGGCGCTCATCGAGTTTCTGGCAGTCATGGATGCGTCGATCGTGAACATCGCGCTGCCCTCGATCGGTGATGCACTGGAGTTCTCAACCACCGAACTGCCATGGATAGTCGACGGGTATCTGATCGGCTTAGCTGGGTTCATGCTGCTTGCCGGTCGCGCAACGGACCTCATCGGGAGACGCTCGATGTTCCTCACCGGAGTCGTGGCATTCACCGTGTTCTCCATGCTGTGCGCGGCAGCTCTCGAGCCTTGGCAATTGATAGCCAGCCGTGTTGGCCAGGGGTTGGGTGCTGCACTGGCGATACCCGCGGCGATTGCCCTGATAACCGACCTGTTCCCGGAGGGAGCGGAAAGAAACAAGGCGCTCGCCGTCTTCGGCGGGATGGGCGGAGTGGCCGCCCCGGTAGGACTCGTGCTGGGCGGGGCACTGACGGAAGTGAGCTGGCAGTGGATCTTCCTGATCAACATTCCAATCGGGATCTTCGTCGTCGCAGCCGGGCTTCGCCGCCTTCCCAAGGGACGACGCAGCACTGGACGGCGGATGGATGTACTCAGCGCGTTGGGTTTAACCGTCGGGATGATCTTGCTGACAGCGGCCGTGCTGCGAGGCGGCGAGCAGGGGTGGGCATCGCCCACGACCATCTCGCAATTCGGCGGAGCCGCTGCCGCGATGGCGCTGTTCGGCATCCGGCAGTTCACTGCCCGCGACCCGCTCGTGCCACGGGGACTGTTTCGATCACGCGCCATCGTGATCGGAAACGCGACCTTTGCACTTGTCGGGACGATCCTGTTCGGTACGTTCTTCATCACAACCCTCTTCCTGCAACAAGTGCATGGGCTCGCGCCGCTCGAGGCTGCGCTGACGTATCTGCCGGTACCGGCCGCAATGCTTGCCGGCACGCAGCTTGCGCCGAGGATCCTCCGATTCGGTGCGCGAAATGCGCTAATGGGCTCTCTGGTTCTGCAGTCCGCCGCACTACTTGCTTGGGCACTGCTGATGCAACCTGATGGGAACCTGATCTTCACATTCATGCTCCCCGCTGCAACGTGGGCCTTGGGCGCAGGTATCGCGATCGTGGGCTCATTCGTCGTGTGCACATCCGGCACCGAGTCGGAGCTTGCCGGAGCCGCTTCTGGTTTGGCCACGACGTCATATCAGGGTGGCGGCGCAATCGGGCTGGCGCTGCTCGTCCTTCTCGCAGATACCGGGACGACAAGCATAGGCAACGACAAGGACGCGCTTACGGCGGGCTTCGCCTTGGCCCTCATTGCGTCAGCAGCACTCGCCATGCTCGGAGCCATCGCGAGCCGATTCTTGCCCCCTCGCACCAAGAACGACAGCGACGACGAGCATGCTATGGCCGAGGAGGCCGAACCGCGCAATGGCGCGTAACGAGGGGCGGTCACTCCTGCCGAGCCCCGATCTCAGGCGCATGAAGGCGGCAGGCACTGAGCGGTTCGTAGCCCTAGGTGGCGAACCGCTCAGTCGGCGCGCTCGACAAATACCGCTTCGCGGATCCGCTGCCGTCGATGCTGCAGCGCACCCACAACCCATACGACGAGGGCGCAGACCGCGAACCCTGCTCCCAGAACACTGGATGCGCTCCAACCCCATATCGAGTACAACGCTGTTGTCGCTGACGCGCCGAGCGCCGACCCCAGCGAGTAGAACACCATGTACCCTCCGATTACCGCGCTTGCCCTCATGGGGTACGTGGATGTGAGGCGGTGCTGATTGCTGACATGCACGGACTGCACTGCGAAATCGAGCACCAGAATCCCGACCAGGAGGAACCCGAGCGACCACGTGAGCTGCGAGATCGCCAACCAGGACACGATGAGCAGAGCAAGCGCTCCGCACATGACGAACGAACCCTTCCCGGCATCGGCCCAGCGACCGGCGCGGGCCGCGCCCAAGACGCCTGCCAACCCGACGAGGCTCAGCATCCCGATCGCCGTCTCCCCCATTGACCACGGATGCTCCGCGAGCGGCAAGGACATGCCACTCCACAGCGTGCCGAAGGATGCGAAAGCAAAAAATGCGATGAGGCCGCTCGACAAGAACGACCGTTGCGAGAACAGATGGGCCAACCCGCGAAGTGCTCCTGGGTACGAGCGCCCTCCACCGACACGGTGCTCTCTGGGCAGCATCGCCGCTGCGGCAACGGCAAGCGCGATCGCAGCGACCCCGAACGCGAAGTACACACCCTGCCAACCGACCGCCTCTGCAAGCGCACCGGCTAGCGCCCTGCCACCGAGGATGCCGACGACGACGCCGGAGGTCACAGCACCGATGCTCCTCCCCTGCTCGTTCGGCGGTGACGCCGCGGCTGCGTACGCGACCGCTGTTTGCACCACGACCGCAAAAACGCCGGCCAGGGCCAGCCCGGCGAAGACAACCGCGACGGCTGGCGCGAAGGCAGTCATGAGCAGACCGACCCCGGTCAACGCCAGCTGCGTGGGGATGAGGAGGCGGCGACGCACGATGTCGCCGAGCGGAACGAGCAGCACGAGCCCCACTACGTAACCGATCTGGCCCGTCGCAACCAGCCACCCGGTAGCGGCCTCCGACATTCCGAGACTTCGGCCCATGGACTCGAGAAGAGGTTGCGCAATGTAAACGCTCGCGACGGCGACGGCACAGACGATCGCCAAGAGCAGCCGGATTTTTCCGCTCATAACACCCTTCCTGATTAGTTGCATATTGCAACTCTTTTACCGTACGAGAGAATGGTAGCGATTAGCAACTATTCAGGAGGAGACATGCCAGCCGAACCACACGCGAGCGCGACGCTCGATTGGACGGATCAACTGTGTCCGGTGGCCCGCACCGTCGATCTCATCGGGGAGAAATGGAGCCTGTTGATCATCCGCGATGCGATGGACGGCGCACGCTCGTTCACCGAGTTTCAGCAGCGAA
>DXDC01000164.1 GCA_019115685.1 Candidatus Agrococcus pullicola | reverse complement strand
GGCTGGCCATGAGGATGACGCGGTCGCTGAGCAGGATCGCCTCTTCGAGGTCGTGGGTGACGAAGACGACGGTGGGGCGTTCGGCCTCCCACAGGCTGGTGAACTCCTCCTGCTGGATGGCGCGGGTCTGCGCATCCAGGGCGGCGAAGGGCTCATCCATGAGCAGGACCTGCGGGTTCTGCACGAGGGTGCGGGCGATGGCGACGCGCTGCCGCATGCCCTGCGAGAGGTGGTTGACATCGGAGTCGGCGAACTCGGACAGGCGCACCCGGCGCAGCCACTCGTCGGCGCGTTCCTTGCGCTCGGCCTTCGGCACTCCGCGGATCTCGAGGCCGAGTTCGACGTTGCTGCGGACCCGGCGCCACGGCAGCAGGGCGTCGCGAGCGAACAGGAACGCCGCATCGTTGCCGCCCGGCTTGACCGGAGCGCCGTCGATCTTCACGCTGCCGCCGCGGGGCTTGAGCAGGTTGCCGATCATGCCCAGCGCCGTGGTCTTGCCGCAGCCGGAGGGGCCGACGATCGAGACGAACTCGGAGGGCTTGATGTCGAGGTTGAAGTCGGTGAGCACGCGGACGGGAGTGTCACCGTGCAGGAACGAATGGTTGACATCCTCGAAGGTGATCGAGACTCCGCGGGCATTGTTCTTGGCGGCTTCGTCGCGATTCAAGGTGGCGGTCCCGGCTGATTCGGTCATGGTTCCTCGCTAACTGGATTCTTGCTGTGACCGCTGCCGGATCGTCCGGTGAGTGCGCCCTGCTTCGGTGCGAGACGACTCTGTGTCACAACGTGGATTGAGGGGCGGCGCGGCTTGCGCGCCGGGTTGGGTGGTTCATCGACGTCGTTGTTCGTTGCAAGAATCGTTCGTCACCTGGGTGCGAGAGTCAAGGAAATGACCCTCCCTGGGAGGCTATCGCTTCGATAGGCGATGAATGCTTGCCCCGGGGCTCGCATCCGTTCGATGCTGTCACGAACGCCGAATGTGCGCTCCGCACATGTCGCGTCTGAGACGGGCACGCAACGCAGCGTGCCGAACCGCATCGAGGAGCAAGCGTGAGAACACAGCAGAACACCGCCGACGGCGCCCAGTCCCGGGCCAAGGTCGGTCAGACGAAATTCGACTTCACCGATCAGGTCGTCATCGTCACCGGAGCCTCCGGTGGCATCGGCGGCGCAATGACGGAGAAATTCGCCGAGGCGGGTGCCGACCTCGTCGTCCACGGCCGCAAGGCCGAGACCCTGGCAGAGAAGGTCGAAGCCGTCGAACGCCACGGCCGCTCCGCGGTCATGGTCACCGGCAACATCAAGGAAGAGCAGACCGCGCAGGATCTGGTGGCCGCAGCGATGGACAAGTTCGGCCGCATCGACGTCCTCATCAACAACGCCGGCGGAAACTTCGCCTGCCGCCTCGAGGACATGTCGCTCAATGCTTGGAACGCCACGATCGGCACGAACCTCACGGGCGCCTTCCAGGCCTCCCGCACGGTGCTGCCGGTCTTCGAAGCACAGGGCGGGGGCACGATCCTCAACGTCGGCTCCGGCTCCGCCAACCACGCCCACCCCATGCGCGGCGCCTACGCCGCAGCCAAGGCCGGGCTGGCCTCGCTGACGAAGACGATGGCCTGGGAATGGGGAGACCGCGGAATCCGTGTCAACTGCGTCGAGCCCGGCGCCACCCTGACGAAGGCCTCCCGTTTCAACAACGCCGAGGCTGAGCGCAAGTTCGGATACAACCTCGCTCTCGGCCGGATCGGTCTGCCCGAAGAGGTCGCTGACGCCTGCCTGTACCTGTGCTCTGATGCCTCGAGCTTCATCACGGGAACGGTCCTGTCCGTCACGGGCGGCCCGCACACCTCGTCGCCGTCCGACATCGGACTCATCCGCGGAGGCGACGATGACTGAGGCAGTGACCACTAACGAGAACAACAACGGACAGGGCTCCGGCGACGGCGGCCACGACGGATACCGCGCCAGCCGGCAGGCCGGCGGCATCATCCACAACCCGGCCAAGCTGCCCGCCCGGCAGCCGTACGACGATTCCGGCATCCTCGTCGAGCGTCGTCGTGATCGGCTGAACAACCGCGTTGCGGTGTGGGGCCTGCGCATCGGCGTCTTCGTCGTGTTCATCGCGGCCTGGGATCTGCTGGTGCGTGGCGGGATCATGGATCCCACGCTCGTCTCACGACCGTCCGACGTCGGGCTCGCCTTCGTCACCCAGCTCGTCGACCCGACGTTCTGGGACGATGTGCTCGCAACCTTCGGCGGAGCGATGGCCGGTCTGGCCACCGGTGCCGTCGCAGGCATCATCCTGGCTGTCGTGTTCACCCGCGTCCCCGTGCTCTACACGGCGATGCGTCCCTTCCTCACCCTGCTCAACAGCCTGCCCCGTCCGGCCCTGGCCCCGATCTTCATCCTGTGGTTCGGACTCGGCTTCACCCCGAAGGCGCTCGTCGCCTTCACCATGGTCTTCTTCCTCCTGCTGACAAGCACCATGGGAGCGCTGGAGAGCATCGAACACGACATCTCGCAGCTGACGAAGTCGCTGGGCATGACGAAGATCCAGCGCTTCTTCAAGATCGAGATCCCGGCAGCACTGCCGTCGATCATCGGCGGACTGCGCCTCGGTGCGGTCTACTCGATCCTCGGTGCGGTGGTCGCGGAGATGGTCGGATCCTATGTCGGCCTCGGCCAGCGGATCGTCATCGCCACGAACAACTTCCAGGTTGCCGAGACCTTCGCGATCCTCGTCGCCATGGGTCTGCTGGCGATGCTGCTCGACATCGCGATCTCCGGCCTGCATAAGGTCGTCAGCGACTGGACGCGGTGACCGAAACATCTCAGGCCGGCAACCCGGCCGATCTGTTCCGACTCGATGGTC
>DXDC01000163.1 GCA_019115685.1 Candidatus Agrococcus pullicola | reverse complement strand
GATGTCCGCGAGCAGCTCTCCCGACCAGGGCAAGAGCATCAGGGTCCCGGCGGCCGCTCCCGCGAACGTGAGCGAGGTGGCGTTCGTGTCTCGCAGGAGACGCTTCTGCAGCAGCGTCGCGCCGCCGTAGAGCACCGCCGCTCCGAAGGCGAGCAGCACGCCTCGCAACGCGATATCCCCCGTCCACGACCCACTGGCGATCAGCACGACGCCGAGGAATGCCAGGGGTGCTCCGAAGACGAGCGGGCGAGGGAATCCTTCTCGCAGCACGATGCCGCCGAACACGACCACGAACAGTGGCGCAAGGTTGACGATCATCGCCGTCGTGCCGGCGTCGAGATCGACCTCGGCCGCATTGAGCGCAAGGTTGTACAGCCCGAACCACGCCACACCCCAGAGCGCGATGAGCGGCAGGTCACGCCAGCGCGGCATCCGAACGCGAGCCATAGCCGCGATCGCGCCCAGCACGACGCTGCCGACGAGCATCCGCAGCAGCGCCAGGGAGCCGGGCCCGAAGTGGTCTCCCACGCCCCTGATCACGACGAATGCCGATGCCCACAGGATCACCGTGACCAACGCGGCGATCACGACGAGCCGCGAACCGTCAGCGCGCCTCCGGGTCACTGCTTCCCGCTGAGTGAGAGTCGGTTGATTGCTCATACATCGATCGTCCACCTGCCAGACCGTTCACACAAGCAAACATTCATGAATTACTGTTTACAATTGCTTAACTGTTGCTAGTCTGTCCGCATGGAGATTCAACAACTGCGCGCCTGGCGTTCCGTTGTCGCCACTGGCTCGGTTCGCGGCGCGGCCGAAGCTCTCGGTTATTCGCCCTCGGCCATCAGTCAACAGATATCTGGGCTGCAACGCTGGGCGGGCACACCGCTGTTCTCGCGATCGGGCAGAGGACTGGAGCCGACCGAGCAGGGAGCCGCGCTGGCGGAACAGATCGATCGCGTTCTCAATGAACTCGGTGCGCTCGAAGACTTCGTTCGGGAACTGAGAACGGGCCAGCGATCCGGTCTTACGATCGCCTACTTCTCATCGCTGGGCCCCACCTGGATGCCGGAGATACTCTCGAGCCTCGCGGAGGAGTTCCCGGACGCACGCCTCGAGCTCGTACTCACTGATGAGCTCGACGCTGCTCGCACTCCGCGGCCCGATCTGCAGCTGGCCGTGCTGCCCCAGGACCCCGCTGTGCCTTCCGGCTACGACGCCCTCCTGTTGACCGAGGACCCCTTCGTCGCCGCGCTTCCCGTTTCGCATCCGCTTGCCGAGCTCGACGAGATTCCGCTCGGCGAGCTGAATGGGCACGACTGGATTTCGAACGACGTCACCGACGGCTTTTGTCACAGGATAGTCATGAACGCGTGTGCCGCGGCCGGCTTCCAACCCGATTTCCGCATCGAGGCAACGGATCTTTCGAGCGCGCTGGCGCTCGTCGCCAAAGGGATCGGCATCTCGCTCGTACCGGCGCTAGTCGCGCCGGCGATTCCTGCGGGCGTCGTACTGAAGCCCGTTACCGGCCCGACACCAACGCGCTTCATCTACGCGCTCATGCCGAAAGGATCGGCGGAGCGACCGCTCGTTCGCGCGGCGCTCGATCGAGCGAGTGCCATCGCCTCGTGCGAGGCTCCCTGACTCCGCGGACGGGATGCTGCGTGAGTGGTTCAGTGCGGACTTTGAGTCGATACGAGTAAAGAATTCCGACATAAACTGCGCACCGAACGACGCATCGGCGTGTGACCGGTGGATTGGCTACGTCGGCACGACGAGATCGCCCAGTTCGCCCGGAGCGTGGGCGATCTCCCACCTGTATCCATCCGGGTCGGCGAAGTATCCGGAGTAACCGCCCCACTCTCGCTCCTGCGCCGGCATTACAGGATCAGCGCCGATCTTCGCAGCGAGCGAGAGAATCTCGTCGACCTCCTCGTTCGAGCTCACGTTGTGGGCGAGCGTGATGGGAGGAACACCGTCCCCGCGCATCCTGGAGCCGACCTCATCCTCGAAGTGACCGGCATCCCACAGGCTCAGCACGAGGTGTTGCCCCACCTGAATCATGACCACTTCGCCAGGAGCATCGAGATACGGAGACCATCCCAGCCCGTCGAGATAGAAGCGTTTACTGGCATCCACGTCGGCAACGGCCAGCGTGATCAAACTCACTCTTTGCTCCATGCACCAACGATGCCATACGCTTCTGCATCCCTCCGCCGCCTTCGAAGACTCAAGCACCGTAGATCCCTCCCTAGTACGACAACGCCCCTGTGGGCCGTTGTCCGGATTCGTCCGGAAACAATCCGAACGCTGGATGTTCCACGCGCGCGTTCCTAGCTTTGGAGTGATGGTTTCCCGCCAACCACGGCGATTCGTCAAGCACTGCAGTAGTGCGCATCGATACCGGGCGACGGAGAACTATGACCATGAGGAAACATGAGGAGAGGTACCCAATGTCCCAGCGCGCACCAGCAGCAAGGCGCAGCAGGCGTAAGCCGTTCATCGCTGCCGCACTGACAGCAGCCACCATGGTTCTCGCGAGCCTCGGCATCGCACAGGCTTCCGCGGCGCCGGATGTACCCGCCGGAGTCTATACCGGCCCGATCGGCCAGAGTACGGAACGAACCGTCACATTCCCGGTTTCCAACGGTCACATCGGCGAGATCGATGCGCAAACCTACATGTATTGCAGCGGGTGGCCCGTTGCAATGTATTGGGGCGAGAATCCGGAAATCCCCATCGCGGACGACGGATCGTTCGACGCCGAGTACTGGTTCACGTACGACGACCCCACCAGCGACACAAGGTTCCGCATCAGCGGAAGCATCACCAGTGACGGCGTCGCAACGGGCGAGTTGAAAGTACACCTGCCCAACCTGCCCAACTGCGCGGAAGGCACCGAGCCGTTCACAGCAACGCTCGAAACACCTTTCTACGAGCCCGAGGTCTCGGTCTCACCGAGCAGCCTCACGCAGAGCGAACTGGCCTCCCAGGGCGTCGACGTCACAGGAGTCGACTTCCCTGCCTCCAGTTCGGTCTCCATCACCATTGACGGTATCGACGCAGGCTCAGCATCAACCGACGCCAACGGCGCATTCGCAGCGAGCGCTTCAGCGAGCCTCGACCCGGGCACCTACACGCTCACAGCGACGTCGGGCTCGGCGAGCGCATCCACGTCGCTCACCGTGGACGCAGACCCAGAACCGGCATCCATCGAAGTCTCCCCGACCTCGCTCACCGTCAGCGAGCTCGAAGCCGACGGCGTCTCCGTCAGCGGTGTGAACTTCCCGCCGTCGAGCACGGTGACGATCGACATCGGCGGCACGGATGCGGGACAAGCCTCGACGGACACCAGCGGCGCATTCAGCACCACGGTGACCGCATCGGTTGCAGCAGGCAGCCACACGATCACCGCGTCGTCGGGCTCCATCTCGGCAAACGAATCGATCACCGTAACGGAAGACCCAGCGGAGCCGGAGATCGTCGTGACGCCCGGGACGCTGACCGCGTCCGAGCTCGCCGACGGTGGCCTCACCGTCGAAGGCGTTGACTTCCCCGCCAGCAGCGACGTCACCATCAGTATCGACGGCGACACCGTCGGCACGACGACGAGCGACAATGACGGCGCGTTCTCCACGGGTGTCTCCGCGACCCTTGCTCCCGGTACCTACACGGTGACCGCGTCGAGCGGTTCGGCGACCGCCACGGGTTCCGTCACCGTCACTGAAGATCCGACCGAACCGGAACTCTCCGTCTCCCCAGACAACCTGACTGTGGACGAGATGGCAGAAGACGGCATTACGGTCTCCGGAACCGGATTCCCCGGTGACAGCGACGTGACGATCAGCATCGACGACGTCGAAGCGGGCACGGCAACAACCGATAGCGATGGCGCGTTCACACAGCTCGTCACTGCGTCAATCGAAGCTGGCGAGTACACCGTGACCGCGGAGAGTGACGGAGTAACCGCGTCCGCGACGATCGAGGTCGAACCGAATGCCGTGCCCCCCGTCGTCGCAGTGCAGCCGGAGGAAGTGACCGTCGACGAGCTCCTGACGGAAGGCGTGACCGTCTCCGGCACGAACTTCCCGGAGCAGAGTGACGTCGTCATCACGATCGACGACATCGAAGCCGGCACGGCCACGACCGACACGAACGGCACGTTCTCCCAGACCGTGACCGCTCAGGTATCACCCGGCAGTCACACCGTGACTGCGACGAGCGGCGACGTGAGCTCCACGGCAACCCTCGAAGTCATCGCCGACAACTGGAGCCCCGAAGTGCAGCTCGATCCGACCGAGCTGACGCAGAGCGAACTCGCAGACAGCGGCGTCAGCATTTCGGCAACGGGATTCCGCCCCGATACCGAACTCGAGATCACGTTCGACGGTGAGCTTTGGCACACGCTGACGACCGATGGCGAAGGTGCCGCTGCGGTCACCCTCACTCGTGCGGATGTCGAACCCGGCGAGCACGAAGTCGCATTCCTGCAGAACTGGATCAGCGGCGGCGGATGGCTCGTCGCAGCGCAGTCGCTCGACACAGCGGTAACGATCACCGTGACCGCCGACGAGCCGGCTCCGGCCGACCCGGAGATCGAACTGGAGACCGACACCGTCACCACGAGCGAACTCGCCGACGGCATCCAGCTCAGCGGCAGTGGCTTCGGCTCCGGCGAGGAACTCTCGATCGCGTTCGAAGGAACCGAGATCGATGCAGCAACCGCCGATGACGAAGGCTCGTTCACCGAAACCATCGCCATCGACAACGTCGAACCCGGCGAATACACGATCACGGTGACGGGCGAATCCGGAACCGTCTCGGTATCGATCACGGTCATCGAGGACGACCCTGAGCCCGCCGAGCCGACGATCGAGCTCGAGAAGAGCACGGTCACGAGCGACGAGCTCGCCGACGGCATCCAGCTCAGCGGCAGTGGCTTCGCTGCCGACGAGGAGCTCACGATCACGTTCGACGACGACTTCGTCGGTACGACGACCTCGGACGACACCGGCGCATTCACCGGCACGCTCTCCGCTGAGAACGTGGCAGCGGGAGAGTACGTCGTCACCGTCAGCGGTGAGTCGGGATCCGCCTCCGTAACGCTCACGGTTTCGGAAGATCCCGAGCCCACCGATCCAGAGCCCACGGACCCCGAACCGACGGACCCAGAGCCCACGGACCCGGATCCGACGGCACCGGAACCGACTACCGACCCGGAACCCACCGACCGGGACAGTGACGACAGCGACAAGCTGCCGCAGACAGGCTTCGACGGGGCAACCGTCGCTCTCCTCGGCCTAGCTGCCCTCGCGATGTTCGGCGGAGCACTCCTGGCTGGTGCCCGCAGGTTCAACGCAGGCTGATCACCTGTCCCTCAAGAAGGCGGGGCGGTCCCCTCATGCCGCCCCGCCTTCACCCTTTCTTGCTCAGCCGAGAACACGAGCACGTAAGAACGCGAGCGTACGCTGCCAGGCCCGCTCGGCAGCATCCGCGTCGAACTTCTCGGTGTTCTGCTCGTTCTGGAACCCGTGGCGGGCATCCGGTTCAACGACAATCTCGATCTCTTCGAATCCCTGTTCGGCCATCTCCGACTGCAACGCCTTCGCATCGGTGGCATCGTCGTCATAGCCGAGTTGGAAGAGCACCGGCATCCGCACGTGCGCGCTCGGGTCGTGCGGCCGGCCGTAGTATCCGACCATCGCATCCACGCCGGGATGCTCGCTCGCGTACGCGAGCCCGAGTCGAGTGCCCATCGAGAAACCGATCAGAGCGACCGCCCGGCTGCCGAGTGCACGGCCCTCGCCGATCACCTCCTGCACGATGCGGAGCGCGTTCGGCAGATCCTGCATGCGCTCCTGCATCAGCGAGACCGCGTCGTCGTGATCGGTTGTCGAGCGGCCGGCGAAGAAGTCTGGAACGCCGACCCAGTAACCCTGCTCCGCCAGTCGTCTGGCGTAGGCGTCGATCCACGGCAGTCGGCCCATGTAGTCGTGCAGCAGCACGACGAGCGGCTGCCCCTCCTGTCCGTACCAGTGCACCTGGGCGTCTTTCGAACTGTTGATGACCATCTCGACTCCTTTGCCTCCCTTCGAGTCTTGCGACCGGCATTGCTGTCGTCAATAGCGCATCCGATCGCTGCGCTGAACAGAACGCCCCCGCGCCGCGGGTAATCTAGACGCATGCTGCTGAGTGACCGCGACATCCGCGCCCGCATCGAAGCTGGAAGCATCGCTCTCGACCCGTTCGACCCCTCGATGGTGCAACCGTCGAGCATCGACGTGCGACTGGATCGTGGCTTCAGGCTCTTCGACAATCACCGGTATCCGTTCATCGATCCCGCTGCCGACCAGCCCGAGCTCACGCGCCTTGTCGATGTCGTGGACGACGAGCCGTTCATCCTGCATCCGGGAGAGTTCGCGCTCGCTGCCACGTACGAAGTCATCACGCTTGGGCACGATGTCGCAGCGCGCCTCGAGGGCAAGTCATCGCTGGGGAGGCTCGGTCTGCTCACGCATTCGACCGCCGGTTTCATCGACCCCGGGTTCTCCGGCCACGTGACCCTCGAGCTGTCGAACGTCTCGACACTGCCGATCAAGCTCTGGCCGGGCATGAAGATCGGACAGGTCTGCTACATCCAGTTGTCGAGCCCCGCCGAGCACCCGTACGGAACCGGCAACAACCTGAACCGCTATCAGGGGCAGCGCGGTCCGACCGCGAGCCGATCGCACCTGAACTTCCACCGCACCCGGATCGACTGACCGGCGGCTGCGGAAATCGGGCGGTCAGAGCGCCAGAGCATCGAACAGGATGCCCCAGAGCGGGATCTGGATCAGCCCGGTCACGAGGAATCCGCCGGCGGCGATGAAGCCCATGATCATGCCGGCCTTCGCGAGTCGCTTGCGCTTCCTCGTATCGGCCAACGCCAAAACGGCCACCAGTGCGGATAACAGCAGGCCAAGGACTTGGCCGATGATCGCCGTCCACAGAATCATCCAGTTGAACGCATAGTTGGGTCCGGCGCCGAACACCCCGTCCAGGGTGTTGGTCATGATGACCCCCAGACCGAGATAGAGCACCGCACCGATGCCGCCGAAGAAGGCGATCACCATCCAGATCAGCGCCACCAGACTGAACGCGAACCACACCGACCGTTTCGCATCGGTGTTCGGACCCGATCGCTGCGGCTGCGAGCCTGGAGGAAGCAGCGGGTTCGTTACCAATCGCTGATGCCCTTGCTGCGCTCCCGCGGGGTGTCGACCAGTCATGCCCTTAGCCTCTCAGCCCAGTCTGAGAACCTCGGCATTGCACGTTCAGAACCACCAGCTCGCGTCAACGGAGAACCGCAGCACGGTAAAAGCGAGCGTCACAATGTTGAACATGGCAATGCCGAATGCGACCCAGCCGACGACGCGCGTGCCCCGAGCGTCGGCACCGTAGAGTCGTAACTTCTTGTCGATCCCTCCCCCGCGTAGCGCCACCAGTAGTGCGAGCAGAGCCAGGAGCGGGATCGTCAGCAGATACACCAACAACAGCACGATCCCCACCAGCGAGCCCGCGAAGATTCCCTCGATCGTGCCGGTTGCTGCTCCGGACGCGAAACCGAGAACGACCAGCAGTAGACCTATCGTGAACGCGATGAGGGGCCAAGCGAGATTGAGCACCGACAGAATGAGGATGACGATGCCGAACGCCAGCTGACGCCCCCGCGACCGACGCAGTCGTTCGAAGCGCTTGTCGACCCCCACGATGGCGGGATCTCCCAGGTGATACACCATCTCATGGTGACAGGGTCGGCTCTCAATAGCCTGAGCCTCTTGGGCCGCATACATCTGCAGGATGATGTCCTTCGGCGCAGCGATTGACATAGCGCCGTTTTCGTTGCCGCACCCGCTGGGGCGGAGTCACGCTGGGGTCATGACGCAAAACTCCGTAATTCAGAACCCGGCACTCGCCGGCCCCGAAATGGTCAACGAGATGCCGCGGGTGACCCCTTCCGCGCTCAATGCGCAACGCCTCGAGCTCTCCTACGAGGGCAGTGGCACAACCACCCGTGCACTCCGCGGTGTTGACTTCTCCGTCGGTGTCGGTGGCCCGGAAGCAGTCGCGGTGATGGGCCCGTCGGGCTCCGGCAAGTCATCACTGCTGCACGTACTTGCGGGTATTCTCCGCCCGAACGCGGGCACCGTGCACTGGCGAGGCGAGGACATCGCCACCATGAAGGATGCGCAGCGCACGCGGCTTCGCCGCACCGACTTCGGCTTCGTATTCCAGTCGGGGCAACTGCTGCCCGAGCTCTCTGCCAGCGAGAACGTGATGATTCCGCTACTGCTGGCGAAAACCGGCCGGCCGGCGGCACAGCGCAGAGCGAACGGCATGCTTGCGGCGCTCGGGCTCGGCGGGATGTTCGACAAGCGCCCGGGGCAGCTCTCCGGCGGGCAGGCACAGCGCGTCGCCATCGCCCGTGCCCTGGTCACCGGCCCCGGTCTGGTCTTCGCCGATGAACCGACGGGGGCGCTCGACCGCACGACCGGCGCCTCCGTTCTGCAGTTGTTGATCCAGCAGACGCTGTCTCGTGGCGCATCCCTCGTGGTCGTCACGCACGACCCCGAGGTCGCACGAGTCTGCTCGCGCACCGTGTACCTCGAAGACGGCATTGTGGTCGATTCGACGGCGTCGCAGCCCGCGGCGCACGCGCAGCAACAGCAGTACCCGCAGGCGCCCGTGCAGTCCGCGAACCCCGCCCAGCAAGTGCCGAATCCCGCGCAGTACGCACAGCACCCGTCTGCGCATCGTCCCGCTGTGCAGAACCCGATGTCGTACCCGGCACCGGCTGCAGGATCGGGAGAAGTTCGATGACCACGCTGCAACTCTGGGGGCGTTTCACCCGTGCGACGGGTCCCCGCGCAACGGACGTACTCTCCGTCGTCGCCTTCGCCTTCGCGAGCGCGGCAGCCCTCATGGTCGGAGCGGGCATCCTCGCATTCTGGCAGCGCACCAACGCCGACCCCATGGACTGGATAGCTTCGACCACCGCTGTTCTTTCCCTCGTCGCAGGTGCACTCCTCCTCCCGGCGATCTGGACGCTGTCGCAATCCGCCGTGAGACTGGCGATCACGAGAAGGGATGCCCGGCTGGCGGTACTGCGCCTCACGGGTGCGACGCGAGCTCAGGTCATGGGCATGACGCTCGTCGACACCCTGGTGCAGACGGTCGCAGGCGTTGTGCTCGGTATCGGGTTGTATTTCGCGCTCGTGCCGCTCATCTCGCTCATGCCGTTCGGCGGTCAGCCGTTCGCAGGCGGTGAACTTGTGCTGCATCCGGGACTCATCGCGATCGTTGCCGGTGCCGTCGTCTCGATCGCCCTCGCCTCGGCTCTGAGCTCCCTCGTCGCCGTCTCCCTTTCGCCGCTGGGGGTTGCGCAGCGGGTGAAGGGGGCACGCCCACATCTGGTCAGGCTCGCGCTGATCGTCTTGGTCGCGATCGTCTGGATCGCCGTCACCACGATCGCCGACGTCGCACCGATAGAGATGATCCAGCAGGAGACCTGGGTCATCTTCATGGTCATCATGATGGCGCTCGTGGGGCTCGGCATCGCATTCGTCGGTCCGTTGGTGATGTGGTTGATCGCATACATAGTCGCCTCTTTCGCACGCCGCGCCGAGACGCTTATCGCGGCTCGGAACATCATGGATGACCCGCGTAGCGCATTCAACGCCGTCGGTCCGCTCGCCCTCGGAGTCATGGCAGGCGGGCTCGCGAGCCTCGCCTCGATGTTCGCGGGAATGGACGCCGATCAGTCGCTCGTCGACCTCACGATGGGTGCCATGCTGACGGTCGGCATCGCCGGCGTGCTGGGAGCGGTGTTCGCAGGCGTCTCGCAGTCCGCCCGAATCCTGGACATCCGGGATGCGCTGCGCACGCAGCACCTGATGGGCATGGAGACCAGTGTGCTGGTATCCAGCACCATGCGGGGGTCGGTCATCCCCGTCGCCACGTTGATCGGAACGTCGGTCGCGGGCACGCTGCTGCTGATGGCTCCGTTCTTCGGGTTGCTCCAGGCGACAGCCACGCCCGTGCTGATCTGGCTCGGTATCGTAGCCGCAGCTGTCGCATTGATCTTCGTCGCGACCTGGATCTCCACGCTGCTGCTGCCCGCGGTCACCCGCGCGGCGCGGTAGCGCATCGAGTCGGGGCGGGTTCAGGGCCTCGCGAAGACCAGGGTCATCGGGTCGACGCCGCTCTCCGTCGGGGTCTCGACTCGGACAACCGCAAGATCCGCCGACAGCTGCACCGACCCGATTCGACGCTCTTCCACGTCGTAGCGTTCCGCCTCGCCCGTATCGAGGCTCAACGCCCACGGAGCCCGGTCGCGATCGAGCACCAGGAGGCTGTCGTCGTCCAGGACTTCCGCAGTGCTCATATCGAACTCGGGGCCGTCTCCGCCGGGGCTCTCTTCCCATTGGAGAGCCCCGGTTCGAGCGTCGAGCGCTACCGATCCCTTCCAGTCATCACCGCCGGCCAAGACGAGCCGCCCGTTGTGCAGGGTCGCCTCCCCGGCATGTGCAACGCTGTGGCTCCACACCTCCCCGCCCGTCGCAGCATCCAGCGCGACACCGCGACGCTCGGCAGTCTCAGCATCATGCTCCTCGAGCACCGACACCAGCACCAGTCCATCCCCTGAGCCGCCATCCGGCGCTGAGCCGTCATCCGGCGGCGGCCCATCGCTTCCACTTCCTCCGTCACTCTCCTTCCTCCGCCGGCGTCGTGACGTCTTCGTGCTGCACGGTATCAGCTCGATACGTTTCAGATCTCGAGCGTCAGCATGTCCTGATCCGGAGTGCCGTAGCGGTGGCCCGTTACCGAAACCGCCTGCTCGCGAAGGAACGGCAGCAGCTCGAGCCGACCCTCCGTCGTGATCTGCGCGTCGTAGAGCGCAACCCGGACGTTGCCGGCCAAGAGCTCGACGAGCTGGTCGTCGTCGCCGATGAGACGGATGCGGCGCACGGGGGCACCCGCGCGCTCGGCTCCCGTATCATCCGTGCTCGTGACGGGTGCCAGAGCATCCCCGCTCTCGATGCGCGCCCGGAAGTCCGCGTCCGACTCGATCACCACCTGCTCGATGAGCAGTGGCGGCTCTTCCATGTGCACGATCGATACGACGTGCGGGGGCAGTTCCTTCGCGGACGAGACTCGAATCGCAGCGCCGGCTCGCGTTGCTGCGGCGAGCACGCGAATCAGCTGCCCTATCGTGCCGCGCTCCGACAGCCTGACCAGCACTTCGTTCGTGGGACGGTACCGGAACACGTTGCGTTCGACGGCGAGCTTCGAAACGTCCCGCGAAACTCCGTACTCTTGCTCCCACGCGCGCTGGTCACTGTTCGCTCCCGCCCGCACACGATCGAATTCGAGGAAGTCGAGCTGCGGCGTTGCCGCCTCGATGACCGTCGCAACCGACTTCGACAGACCTACCAGCCGCACGTGGTCGCGCGGGCGTTCGAACACCGGCTCCCAGTCGACGAGCGTCGTCAGATAGTTCGGGCCACCGGCCTTCGCTCCCGGCCCGACTTGCGAAAGCTTCCAACCGCCGAACGGTTGCCTGCGAACGATGGCGCCAGTAATACCCCTGTTGACGTACAGGTTGCCGGCGTCGACTCCTTCCAGCCATTCGTGCACCTGCCCGGCGTCAAGCGAGTGGATGCCGGCTGTCAGCCCGAAATCGGTGCCGTTCTGCACCTCGATGGCGGCCGCCAGAGTCGGCACTTCGATGATCGATAGGTGCGGGCCGAAGAACTCGGTCAAGTGCGTGTAGGACCCCGGCCGGACGCCGATGCGCACACCGGGGCTCCAGAGCGTGCCGGCTTCGTTCAGTCGTCGCGGCTCGATGAGCCAAGATTCGCCTTCTTCGAGCGTTGTCAGCGCACGCTCCAGCTTGCCGTGCGCAGGTTCGATGATGGGGCCCATGTGTACCTGCGGGTCCGTCGGGTAGCCGACGCGCATCGACTGCACGGCGTCGATCAACTGGCGACGGAAACGTTCGCTCGAGGCGACCGACCCGACCAGGATCGCGAGCGATGCGGCCGAGCACTTCTGGCCGGCATGGCCGAAGGCGCTCTGCACGAGATCCTCGACGGCAATATCGAAGTCGGCGGCGGGCGTCACGACGATGCCGTTCTTGCCGCTGGTTTCGGCGAGGATGGGGAGGCCCGGCCGCCACGATGAGAAGAGTTCGGCGGTCTCGCTGGAACCGGTGAGGATCAGTCGCCCGACCGCTTCGTGGGCAATGAGGTGCCGTGAAACCTCACGGTCTTCGATGTTGCAGAATACGAGGACGTCTCGCGGTACGCCCGCTTCCCAGAGCGCCTCGCAGAGCACTGCGGCAGTCCTGCGGGAGTTGCGGGCGGGTTTGATGATAACGGTGGAACCCGTCGCGAGCGCCGAGACGACACCACCGCACGGAATCGCGGTGGGGAAGTTCCAGGGCGGAATGACCACGGTCAAGTCGACTGGCTTCGGCTTCGCATGCTCGAAATTCTCCAAATCGACAGCGGCGTCACCGTAGTACCTGCAGAAGTCGATGGCCTCCGAAACCTCCGTGTCGCCCTGCGCGATCGTCTTGCCAGTTTCGGCCGCCATGACTTCGATGAGCCGCCCACGGTACGCGCCGAGCGTGACGGCCGCATCGAGCAGAATGCTTCGCCGATCCTCGGCTGCGCGGGCACGCCAGGCTGGCGCGGCTTCGACGATCTTGCGGATCCGCCGTTCCATTGTCGGCACATCGTCGATGAGGTTGCGCTTCAGCGTGCCGAACCCGAGTTCGCTCTCGGATGCCCGCTCGAGCACGCGCGCCCCCCAGCGACGGTTCGCGGCAAGGGACGCGTCGGTGTCGGGCTCGTTGAAAAAACCGTCGTGCGCGGACGCGTCGGCGATTGCGACCGAGAGGTCACCGCCACGATTCTGCTGACGATTCGGCACCGGTGAGCCGTGCGTCTCGCTTTCGCGCAGCAATTCGAGCGAGGACAGGAATCGGTCGCGCTCCAGCTCGAACGCTGCCAGGCTGGATCCGACTTCGAACGCTCGTCGCATGAAGTTCTCGTTGTCAGCGTTCTCTTCGAGGCGGCGAACGAGATAGGCGACGGCAGCGTCGAAGTCTCGCGGGTGCACGACCGGCGTGTACACGACGACGCGG
>DXDC01000162.1 GCA_019115685.1 Candidatus Agrococcus pullicola | reverse complement strand
GCAGAATAAGTGCATGATTGATCCACGTCTGCGAACTCTCCGGGTCTTCGACGAATGCGGCACTGTCTCGGGCACTGCAGAACTGACCGGCCTATCGCCATCCGCGGTGTCCGCTCAGTTGCGTGAACTGCAGCTTTCGCTCGGTCTGACCTTGCTCGCGAGGGAGGGGAGAGGGCTCCGGCTCACGGCTGCGGGACGGCACCTGCTGCGGCGTTCGGATGCGCTGGTGGCGGAATGGGAGCGCATCCGAGCGGAGACTCTCGCTGCGGGCGGTCAGACACTGACCCGCTTCGGCATCGGTGGTTTCTCGACGGCGGCCTCGAATCTGCTCGCGCCTCTGGCAGCCCACCTGCAAGCAATGCATCCCGCTACTCACGTGCAGCTCACGGAGGCGAGTCCATCCGAGTGCTTCGAACTGCTGATCGCCGAGCAGCTCGACGTCGCCGTCGTGGTCGCAATGCAGTCCAGAGCGACTGACGACCGCTTTGAGCAGATCACACTGCTCGACGATCCGCTCGACGTGATGATGCCGGCAAACCATCGATTCGCGAATCGTGCGTCAGTGGCACTCACGGAACTCGTCAGCGAGGAGTGGCTTACCGACCGGCCGGGCTCGCCCTACCACGCGCTGTTTGCCGCGGCGTTCACCGCTGCCGGTTTTACGCCTCGCATCTCTCACCAGAGTTCGGAGTGGGAAACGGGCGTCGCTATCGTGGCGGCAGGGGTGGCGCTCGGTCTTGTACCTCGTTTGGTGAGTCTCGATCGAGCCGAAAATGTTGTTCGCGTGCCGATAAGTGGCGTTGGGCGCCCGGTTCGGCGCATTGTGGCGACAGTGCGCAGCGGCAGTTTGGAGTCGCCCTTGATTCGCGAGTCGCTGGACACGCTGCGCTCGATATCCCGCAACATCCTCGAGCTTCGAAGGGCCGAGAACGGCGCCTAGCTGTCCGACTCGACTGCGGAGCGACCGCAAAATGGGACGCGGCCCAGACGTAGGACTTGCCCCCTGTTCCGGTGTGTGCGCCTACTCCGCGAGGAACGACTCCAGCTCCTCGCGAGCCTCGTGATCAGGTTTCTGCACCGGCGGCGCTTTCATGAAGTACGCCGATGATGCCAAGACGGGGCCGGCGTGACCGCGATCCTGCGCGACCTTCGCGCAGCGGATCGCATCGATCATCGTGCCCGCCGAGTTCGGCGAGTCCCACACCTCGAGCTTGTATTCCAGGCTCATCGGAACGTCACCGAAACCACGCCCCTCGAGCCGCACGAATGCGAACTTGCGGTCTTTGAGCCATGGCACGTGGTCGCTCGGTCCGATGTGAATATCGCCTTCCGGTAGATCGACGTCGATGTTCGACGCTACGGCCCGCGTCTTCGAGATCTTCTTCGACTTGAGGCGACTGCGTTCGAGCATGTTCTTGAAGTCCATATTGCCGCCGACGTTCAACTGGTAGGTGTGGTCGAGGGCGATCCCGCGGCTCTCCATGAGATGCGCGAGCACGCGGTGAGTGATGGTCGCACCCACCTGACTTTTGATGTCGTCACCGACGATGGGCACTCCGGCTCGGGTGAACTTCGCCGCCCATTCCGGATCGCTCGCCACGAATACCGGGACGGCGTTCACGAACGCGACCCCGGCATCAAGCGCCGCCTGTGCATAGAACTTCACGGCTTCTTCGCTCCCGACGGGCAAGTAGCAGGCGAGCACGTCCGCACCCGTCTCACGCAGCACCTTGGCCACGTCAACGGGCTCGGCCGCGGACTCCTCTACTTCGTCGCGATAGTACTCGCCGAGCCCGTCGAACGTCGGCCCCCGCTGCACGGTTACGCCGAGGGCAGGAACATCCGAGAACTTGACGGTGTTGTTGTGCCCTGCCCAGATCGCGTCCGCGAGGTCCTTTCCGACCTTTTCCGCATCCACCTCGAACGCCGCCACGAATTCGAGATCGTGCACGTGGTAGCCGCCGAGTCTCACGTGCATGAGCCCCGGAACCTCATCGTCATCGGCCGCGCCCCGATAGTACTCGACACCCTGCACGAGAGAGCTCACGCAGTTGCCCACGCCGGCGATAGCGACTTTCACAGACATCAACACACTCCTATTCGTCGTGCCGCAGCTGGCACACCAACCTCCAACTTACTCGCCCCCGGTCCGTCGAAGATGGAACAATACGAGGTGTGATGAAGGCCAGCCCCGAGCTCACCGAGTTCGTAATTCGTGCAGCGCGGGATGCCGGAGCGATCGCCCTCGAAGGATTCCGCAGCTCGAACCTGCAGGTTGATACCAAACGCGACTCCACCGACGTAGTCACCCGCTACGACAGGGCGTGCGAGACGCACATACGTGCGGCGATTCTTGCGACGTATCCGGATTCATCGATTGTTGGTGAAGAGCAGGGTGAGACCGTGGGCGACGGAGAGCTGACATGGTTCATCGATCCCATCGACGGGACCGCCAACTATGCTCGTGGCATCGCCATGTGGGCCGTCAGTATCGGGGTCGCAGTCCAGGGTGAGATCATCGCCGGAGCCGTCTACGATCCCGTGGCCGATCAGCTGTTCTCGGCCGACGATCGCGGTGCTTTTCTCGAGGAGCGCGGCGAGAAGACGCCACTGCGCTCTCAAGGCGTGACGGACGCCGCTCGAGCAACTGTGGCAACAGGTTTTCCCGCCCGAAGGGATCTTGTGCATCAGCCAGACCTCGCCCTAGAGCAATACGCGCGCATCACTCGGGAATTCGCGCAGGTGCGTGGGCTCGGAAGTACCTGTATCGCGCTGTGCTGGATCGCTGCCGGCTGGATCGACGCGACGATCTCGTTCGAGACGAGCCCGTGGGATGTAGCAGCGGCGGCGTTCATTTTGCGGCAAGCGGGCGGCGTTTACCTTGCCTACTGTGATGGTGAGCCGCTACCCGAACGCGGCGACTTTATCGGCAGCCACTACTACGGCGGGGTGGCGGGAGGCCGTTTTGAGACGTTGCTCGACATCATGCGCACCCAGAGCCGGGGGCACGGGTGAGGGCGACTTCTGCGGTTGGCCGGTTTCTTCACAGACGTGCTCCAAAGACTGAGAAAATGCGGTTTGTGCCTGGAAGGCTGACGAACGGCCAGTCTTTCGCGCAAACCGAGTCTTTTGGGCTGTGATGCGCCCGGGGAGTCTGTCGGATCAGTGGATTGTCGTCTTTCCGTAACGGGCGACCAATAGCAGGAGGATCGCCGCCCGGGAGAGGATGCCCTCCGCGATGCCCGCAGGAAGCATGAAGATC
>DXDC01000161.1 GCA_019115685.1 Candidatus Agrococcus pullicola | reverse complement strand
CGACTCGGAGGACCTTGTGGTCATTCCGGTGCTGGGAGAGCACAGGAGGCTGGTCGGGACTGTCGACTCGATCATCCTGATGCGCGCCGCCCCGGACACGATCGTGCGCGACATCACCGAGCCCGACCCGGTGTTCGCGATGACCGGTGATGGAGACGAACAGGCGGCCCGTGAAACCCTCGACCGCGGACTGCTCTCGCTTCCGATTGTGGACAGCGAGCAACGACTGGTCGGGATGCTCCCGATCGCCGATGCCGCCCGCATCGATAGACAAGCGGTTGACGAGGACCATGCGCGTGCCGGTGCGAGCGAGCGGTTGCGCAGGTCGTACATCGTCACACCGGTATCGCGCATCGCCCGGGCTCGCATCGTCTGGCTCCTGGTACTCGCGGTCTCCGCCATCCTGACCGTGAACGTGCTTGAGATCTTCGAAGCGACGATCGAACAGCAGGTCGCGCTAGCCCTGTTTGTCCCGTTGCTCATCGGCATCGGCGGAAACACCGGCTCGCAGGCTGCCACGACCGTGACACGCGCCCTCGCACTGGACGACATCGAGCTGCGGGACGTCGGCAGAGTCGCTTTCAAGGAGACCCGGACCGGCCTGCTGCTGGCGCTGCCGCTCGCCGCACTCGCACTCGCGCTGGGCTGGCTCTTCTACGGTCTCGGTATCGGTGCGGTACTGGCGTTGACGCTGCTCATCAATCTGCCGCTCGCGGCGACGGTAGGGGGTGTGATCCCGATCGTGGGCCGTGCCTGCAAGGTCGACCCCGCCGTATTCTCCACCCCGTTCATAGCGACCTTCTGCGATGCCTCCGGCCTACTGGTCTACTTCACCGTCGCCATCACCGTGCTGGGGCTTTAGTCCGGCAGGGACCAGGTGCCAGCCACCCCGTCGGTACGAATATCGGACAGGCCGTGCCAGTCCGCTGACTCGCGCAGCAGAGCGTGCAGGCGCGGCGTCAGTTCGGTCATCCGGTGCGCATGCGACGGCTCGATGTTCGCGTGTCGCACGAGTAAAGCGTCGGCCTTGCGATCTCGCTTGAGGTCCACTCGACCCACCAGTTCGCCGTCGATCATCACGGGCAGCACGTAGTAGCCGTGTTCGCGCTTGTGCTCCGGTGTATAGATCGAGATGCGGTATTCGAAATCCCACAGCCGCGCCGCGCGCGGCCTGTACCAGACGAGCGGATCGAAGGGAGAGAGCAGCGCATCGACTCGCAGTGAGCGAGCGCGCCGCTGGCCGGCCGCGAGATAGGCGGGCCGGTCCCATCCGCGAACCGTCACTTCCTGCACGTCGCCGCGCTCGAGGAGCGTCTGCAGCGCATCCCTCGCCTCCGAGAGATATCGGATGCGGAAGTAGTCGCGCAGGTCATCCAGCGTCGCGACCCCGAGATAGACAGACGCACGGCGCATGAGTTCGAGTACCTGCTCTGCGCGGGTCATCGACGTGGCTTCGGGAGCTACACGCTCTCGGAGATCCAGTACTCGCTCAAAACGTCGTCGCCCCGTCACAACAAGTTGACCGGAGAGAAACAGCATGGAAACCGATCGGTGCACGAGGTTCTTGTTCCACCAGCCGCCGGGCAGCCGCACGTTCTCCTCGTGTTCGATCTCGGTTGTGGATATCGGGCCACGGTCGCGAAACTGTGCGAGTATCTCGCGATGCAGAGCCGCATTCTCGGAGAAGAATGCTGCGTTCTGCTCGCGAAATGCGCGCTCCCGGAACTCGAACAGGGGAAGATCGTTCAGCGGAATGAGCGCCGCTTGGTGCGCCCACGTCTCGGTGATGTTCCCAACCTTTCGCACGCGGTGATCATGGTGTGCGAGGCGGTCGAGATCGTTCGGCGGTCCCCAGGAAGTACGCGGCGCGGCGACGATGTAGTGACTCCGTTCGTACACGTTCACCGAGTCGAGTTGCAGCAACCCTATTCGTTCGAGCGCGGTTCGGTGACCGCGTAGTCCCGGGGATGCGGGTCGCACGAGCCCTTGTGCGTCCAGGGCGATTGCCTTGGCGGTTTGGTTGCTGATCGTTTCAGGCATATGGCCAGGCTAGTTTGTGCGCGGGATTAGCATGGACGCATGCGTTTTTTCCGCACGCGACAGCAGCAGCCTGGACAGGCAGGCGAAGACCTGAACGCGTATGTGCCCATAGGCATGCGCGTAGCAGGAGCATGGGCGTGGCGATTCCTCGTCATCGCCGGAGTTCTCGCGCTGCTGATGTTCTTGATTTCCACGTTCAGCGTGCTTGTGATTCCGCTGATGGTGGCGATTCTGCTGGCAGCGCTGCTGGAGCCCTCCGTCGAGTGGATGGTCAAGCACAAGGTGCCGAGAGGGCTCGCGGTCGCGGGCATGCTGCTCTTCCTGATCGCAGTCGTGGTCTCACTGTTCTGGGTGGCGTTCAGCCAGATCCGTGCCGGCTACGATGCGCTGCAGGATCGTGCACTGGACTCTTGGAACAACTTCCGACAGTGGATGCTCGAGTCTCCGCTGCATCTCACCGACGAAGACCTCGAGTACTACTTGGGCGAGTTCCTGAGCTTCCTGCAGTCCGACCTGCGGAGCGTCTTCACGCAGGTTCTATCTGTCGGTTCCAGCGTCGGTGTGTTCGTCACCGGTATGCTGCTGGCGCTCTTCGCGTCCATCTTCGTGCTCTACGACGGAAAACGTATCTGGCGCTGGATTGTCAGCCTGCTTCCCCGACGAGCGCAGCCCGCGGCCGACAAGTCGGGGCGCCTCGGATGGGCGACCCTCGGAAACTTCGTGCGCGTGCAGGTGCTCGTGGCCGCTATCGATGCATTGGGCATCGGTCTCGGCATGTGGATTCTGAGTTTGTTCTTCGGGGAGATTCCGTTGATCATTCCGGTGATCATCCTCGTCTTCCTCGGTTCTTTTATCCCGTTCATCGGTGCGATTCTGACGGGCGCGCTCGCAACGCTGATCGTGCTCATCGTCGCCGGATTCTGGCCCGCGGTGATCATGCTCGGCATTGTGCTGCTCGTGCAGCAGGTCGAGAGCCACGCGTTGCAGCCGCTCATCATGGGCAGCGCGGTCAAGATCCACCCGCTCGCAATCGTGTTCGCGGTCACGGGCGGCACGATCATCGCAGGTCTGGCGGGTGCCGTGCTCGCCGTGCCGGTGGTCGCCTTCCTCAACGTGTTCATCAAGGCGCTCTCGACGGGGGCGTGGAAGCGTGTACCGGCCGAGGGGCTGCCGAGAATCATCCCGCAGGCGAAAGAACCCATCGAAGCCGCGGATTCATCCAAGGACAAGGACG
This sequence comes from Candidatus Agrococcus pullicola, assembly GCA_019115685.1. Lineage (GTDB taxonomy): Bacteria > Actinomycetota > Actinomycetes > Actinomycetales > Microbacteriaceae > Agrococcus > Agrococcus pullicola. The sequence continues at coordinate 1,600 of DXDC01000161.1, read as the reverse complement.
TTAGCGAATGACGCTGCCAACACTGGCCGATATCGAACTGGCGCGAGAACGGGTCGCAGGCGCGATTCAGGAAACTCCGATGGAGCTCTCCCGGTTCCTGTCCTCGAAGCTCGGCGATACCGTGCACCTCAAGTGCGAGAACCTGCAGCGCACGGGGGCTTACAAGATCAGGGGGGCCTTCAACCTGCTCTCCGAGTTGAGCGATGAGCAGCGGGAGCGCGGAGTCGTTGCCGCCTCGGCAGGGAATCACGCGCAGGGCGTCGCTTACGCCGCGACATCCCTCGGCATCAAGTCGACGATCTTCATGCCGCACGGGGCCGCACTGCCGAAGTGGCAGGCTACCCGAGACTACGGCGCCGACATCCAGATGCGTGGCCTCGTGTTCCAGGAGACGCTCGCTGCGGCACTGGAGTTCGTGCGCGAGACCGGGGCGACGTTCGTCCCCCCGTACGACCACCCCTCGATCATCGCGGGGCAGGGAACGGTCGGTCTGGAGATTCTCGAGCAGGCTCCCGATGTCGAAACCGTGATCGTGCCGATAGGAGGAGGCGGTCTCGTCTCCGGTGTCGCTATTGCGCTCAAAGAACAGGCGAAGCGACTGGGCAGGAACATCCGGGTGATCGGCGTGCAGTCGGCCGGAGCGGCTGCCTTCGTGGAGTCGCTGAAGGCAGGGGAGCCGACCACGATCGCGATCAAACCGACGATCGCCGACGGCATCGCGGTGTCCCGCCCCGGTGATCTTCCGTTCGAAGCCGTCCGAGACTACGTCGACGAGGTGCTCACGGTCGACGACGACGCCATCGCTGGAGCACTCATCGTGCTGCTCGAACGGGCGAAACTCGTCGTCGAGCCGGCCGGTGCGGCAGGGGTAGCCGCCATCATGCAAGGACTCGTGCAGCATGCCGGCAACACGGTCGTACTGCTCTCAGGCGGCAACATCGACCCGATGTTCATGGAGCGTGTCATCGCGAGAGGCCTCGCGGCATCCCAGCGGTATCTGACGATGCGACTGTCATTGCCGGATCGGCCCGGTCAGCTCGCGATCATCTCGCAGATCGTCTCGGATGAGGGGGCGAACGTCGTCGAAGTGCTGCACACCCAGCACGACGAGTGGACTGGGATCCTCGACGTGACGCTCGACCTCTCATTGACTACGCGCGGCGTGGAGCACTCGAAACAGGTCATCGAGGCGCTCAGCCGCGCCGGGTACGACCCGCAGGTCAAACTGGCCGGTCGCTGACCCGGGCCGCTACTACCCCCGGTACGTTTCGACGTCGAGTACCTCGACGGAGATCTGCTTGCCGTTGGGAGCTTCGTACGAGGTCTTGTCACCGATCTTCAGGCCGACGATCGCGGCTCCGAGCGGGCTCGACTCGCTGTAGACGTCGAGGTTGTCACCAGGCTCCATGATCTCGCGATTGCCCACCAGGAACTTCTCTTCTTCACCGGCGATGGTGGCTCGTACGACTGTTCCCGGCTCCACCGTGCCGGAGGCCTTCGGCGCATCGCTGACCTTCGCTGTGCGCAGCAGCTGCGTGAGCTGGGTGATGCGCGCCTCGATCTGAGCCTGGTCGTCCTTGGCGGCGTGGTATCCGCCGTT
>DXDC01000160.1 GCA_019115685.1 Candidatus Agrococcus pullicola | reverse complement strand
ACTACGAGGTCGCGCGACAGTACCTCACCGACAGCGCGAGCACGCTCTGGGATCCGGTTGCGAACGTCCGTGTCCGCTCGGGGGCACCGCAAGTGTCGATGACGGACGAGAGTTCAGGAGAGGTCGCGGTCACTCTCACTTCACGAGTCGACACGAGCGGCATCATGCACGGGGCAGAGGAGTCGACCCAGACGCTGTCGTTCAGTCTGACGCAGGTGGAGGGAGAGTGGCGCCTCGACGAAGTTCCCGAGGGAACGCTGGTGAGTTCGCTCCACTTCGAGGAACTCTTCGAAGCGGTTGCTGTGCGGTGGTTCACAACGGATGGCGACTACTTCGTGCCTGATCTCCGCTGGTTTCCGGACGACCCCCAGACGCTGACAAGAGACATCGTCGACGCTCTCCTGGAAGGGCCGGCTTCCTGGTTGCAGAGTTCAGTGCTGCCCTCTGCCGCGGTGGGGGCCGAGCTCGTCGGCGAAATCGCGGACCGCCCCGGGGGCGGACTCTCGCTGACCCTGAGTTCGTCACGACCGGGGTCGGTCACGGCGCAGGAACTGTCAAGATTTGCGCTGCAGGTGCAGCGTTCCACCGGCGCCGGCACGGTCGAAGTGCATGTCAACGGCGCCGATGACGTCATCGGTCTCAGTTCGGAGGCTGAGGCCCCAACCGTCGACTCGCTCTGGCCGAGTCCGCTCGTGTACCGGGACGGCGAGGCGCGTGTTGCGCAGCCGGAAGGAGCACTCATTACGGGACTGGGCGAACAGCTCCAGGATCTGAACGCAACGTCGTTCGCGCTAGTGCCGGGGGTCGACAGCTCCCGGATCGGCGCCGCCTACGCGCGCGGCGGTGGCATCCACTGGCTCGACGGGAGCGCGGAGCAGCAGATCGGCGAGAACGCCGCGACCGACCCTGCCGTCGACAGATTCCGGACGGTGTGGTGGGTAGATAATTCGGACGAACAGCTCGTGCACGCCTGGGTTGATGGCGAGCACAGCACGTTCTCGGTCGAGCTCGGTGGCGAAAGCGTCTTCTCGGTGGAGCTCTCACCGGAAGGGTCCAGACTCGCCGTCATCACGGGGGGACAGGGAAACACGACCGTTCGACTCTTCGCGGTCGCGCGATCGGGCGCAGTGCCCGACGACTTGCGTCTGGGCCCCGAGATTTCCGCCCCCGGCGGGGTTCCCGTCGACGTGACGTGGACGAGTCAGGATGCCCTCGGTGTCGTGTCGGTTGAAGAAGAGGAGACAGCGGTGCGCCTGCTGAGCCTCGATGGCACGTTCGAATCACTCAACCCTCCCGCAGGTGGCATTGTCGAGGTCGCTCTGGAGCCCGGTGGCGGACTTTTGGCGCTGCAGGAGGGCGGTACGGTGTTCGCGATGGCCCCGGGGCGCACGACGCCACTTGCTGCGATAAGCGACATCGAGTTCCTCATCTCCTGAACGCGCCACACAGGCGACCGTTCTCCACAAGCTCGATCGCGGCTGGACGCGGCGTTGCTGCGACCCAGCAGAATCGACGCATGCACCCGTGGATTGCCGAAGCGCTCGATGTGCTCTGGCCGGTGCAGTGCGCGGCGTGCTCTACGCCGGCAACATCGCTGTGCGACAACTGCTTGAGCGGGTGGGAGCCTCGCACCCTCGATGTTCGAGGCATACCGTTGACGGTGCTGGGCGACTACGAGGGAGGGCTTCGCGACACTGTGCTCGCGTGCAAGGAACACGGCGATTCGAGCGTCGTCGGAAAGATCGCGGCCCGTCTTGCCCCCGTATGCCCGGATGCGACCGCCGCCGTGATCGTGCCGCCGAGCGCATCCGGCCTCCGAAAGCGTGGCTTTCACGCCGTCGACTGGCTCGCGCGCGGCATCGCGAGGAAGAGGGGCATGCGCACCCTGAGACTGCGGTTCGATACCGCTCCGCGCAAGGAGCAGAAGACAAGAAACCTCGAGCGCCGGGTCACGGCCGATCGAAGTATGCGACTGCGCAGCCGACTCGCCGGTGAACGTGTCGTGATCATCGACGACGTCGTTACGACCGGCACCACAGCGCTCGCTGCAGTACGAGCCGTTCGGGATGCGGGAGGTACCGTCGCCGGGTTCCTGGCGATAGCTCACACACCCCGCCGAACGGGACTAGGCTGAGTGATACAACGACGCTAGGAGGTCACAGTGGACATCAACGTCACAGGTCGCAACGCGACGATCACCGATCGGTTCCGTGAATACACGACGGACAAGGTCGCAAAGGTCGAACAGCTGCTGCCCAAGGCGCAGAATCTCACCGTCAAGTTGACCAAGCACGCTACGGCGCACGATGCGCAGTCCGCAGGAGCACGCGTGGAGATCACCGTGCGCGGGCCGGGCGGCGTGATTCGCGCTGAGGCTGAAGGTCCTGACAAGTACCGCGCATTCGACCAGGCCTACCACCGCGTTATGGAGCGTTCGCGACGCTTGCACGACAAACGCATCAGCCAACGTCGCGGACCGCGCGCGGAGTCGTTGCGCGACGCAAGCGCCGCCGGTTTCGCAGATAAGGGCATCCAGCCCGCGAATCCGGATGTCATCGATGCGGTCGCCAACGGAGAAGTGACGGCAGCTGAACAGGGCCTTGCCGAGGAAGAGCTCGAATGGTCGCCGGTCGTGATCCGCGAAAAGCGTTTCGATGCAGTCGAGATGACTCCGCGCGAAGCGATCGACCAGATGGAGCTCATCGGGCACCCGTTCTACCTCTTCATCAACTCCGGAACGGGAGAGGCGAACGTCGTCTACCGTCGCAAGGGATGGTCGTATGGCGTCATCTCGCTGGACACGGCACAGGAGCAACGAGCCGCTGGTTGATACAGAGCAGTCTTCAGGAGCGGTCGGCGCGCGTGCGTCGGCCGCTTCTCGGCTTCGATAAATCCTTCACATACGCGACACAAAGCTGAGGCGTTACGATGAAGGGTGGTTACCGACTTGTAATAATTCAGGAGACGCACACGTGGCCAATCTGCTAGAAAAAATGCTGCGCGCCGGCGAGGGGCGAATCCGTCGCCGTCTCGAGAAGTACGTGAAGGCCACGGCCGAACTCGAGGATGCGTTCTCAGAGCTCACGGATGAAGAGCTCGCGGCCGAAACGGAAGAGTTCCGCGAGCGGTACGAGGGCGGTGAACCGCTCGACTCACTGCTTCCCGAAGCGTTCGCCGCGGTTCGTGAAGCTGCTCAGCGGACGCTGGGCATGCGTCCCTACGACGTGCAGATCATGGGTGCGGGAGCCCTGCACTTCGGCAATATCGCCGAAATGAAGACCGGTGAGGGAAAGACGCTTGTCGCCGCGATCGCGGCCTATCTGAATGCCATTCCCGGCAAGGGCGTCCACATCATCACGGTGAACGACTACCTCGCCAGTTACCAGTCGGAGCTCATGGGCCGTATCTTCCGCGCTCTCGGCATGACGACCGGCTGCATCGTGAGCGGTCAGACCCCGGACGTCCGCCGCGAGCAGTATCAGGCCGACGTGACCTATGGCACGAACAACGAGTTCGGTTTCGACTACCTGCGCGACAACATGGCGCACGATCTCACCGCCATGGTGCAGCGCGATCCGTTCTTCGCGATCGTCGACGAGGTCGACTCGATCCTGATCGATGAGGCCCGTACGCCGCTCATCATCTCGGGTCCCGCATCCGGCGAGGGCAACCGCTGGTACGGGGAGTTCGCGAAGCTGGCGAAGCGCATGAAGCCCGACGTGCACTACGAGGTGGACGAGAAGAAGCGCACGGTCGGTGTTACCGAGGCGGGAATCGAGCTGGTCGAAGACGCGCTCGGCATCGAGAGTCTCTACGAATCGGCGAACACGCCGCTGATCTCCTTCCTGAACACGGCGATCAAGGCGCGGGCGCTGTTCAAGCGCGACACGCAGTACGTCGTCATGGACGGCGAGGTGCTCATCGTCGACGAGCACACGGGGCGCATCATGCCCGGGCGCCGGTTCAATGAGGGCATCCACCAAGCCATCGAGGCCAAAGAGGGCGTCAAGATCAAGGCCGAGAACCAGACGGTCGCCACGATCACGCTGCAGAACTACTTCCGTCTCTACGACAAGCTCGCCGGTATGACCGGTACGGCTGAGACGGAAGCCGGCGAGTTCATGGAGACGTACAAGCTCGGCGTCGTCATCATTCCGACGAACAAGCCCGTGCAGCGCACGGATTACAAGGACCGCGTCTTCGCGACCGTCGAAGGCAAATTCCGTCACGTCGCCGAAGACATTGAGGAGCGCCACAAGGAGGGCCAGCCCATTCTGGTCGGGACGACGAGCGTCGAGAAGAGCGAATACCTCTCGAACCTGCTGAAGAAGAAGGGCATCAAGCACGAGGTCCTGAACGCGAAGAACCACGCTCGAGAGGCCGCGATCATCGCGCAGGCGGGTCGGCTCGGTTCCGTTACCGTCGCCACGAACATGGCCGGGCGCGGAACCGACATCATGCTCGGTGGCAATGCCGAGCACCTCGCAGTCCAGCGCATGAACGAGTTGGGTCTCGACAGCGAAGAGCAAGCGGAAGAGTACGAAGAGAAGTGGGACGAAGTCTACGCCGAGGTCAAGGCCGAGGTCGCTGAGGAGGCCGAGAAGGTCATCGAAGCGGGTGGGCTGTACGTGCTCGGCACGGAGCGTCACGAATCCCGCCGTATCGACAACCAGCTGCGCGGTCGGTCCGGTCGTCAGGGCGATCCGGGCGCCAGCCGCTTCTACCTCTCGATGCAGGATGACCTCATGCGACTCATGGGTGGGTCTCTCTTCGAGCGCTTCTCGCAGATCGACCCGGAGGAGGACACCGAGCCGATCGAAATGCGCATCGTGTCGAAGGGCATCGAGAACGCGCAGGCTCAGATCGAGCAGCGTAATACCGAGGCTCGAAAGAACGTACTCAAGTACGACGACGTCATGAACCGTCAGCGTAAGACGATCTACGACGACCGCCGCCTCATCCTCGAGGGCGATGACCTGCAGGACAAGGTGAAGTCCTTCATCGATGCATCGGTCGGCGATATGGTGCTGGAGTACACGGCGGAGGGCAACAGCGACGACTGGGATCTCGATGCGCTGTGGAACGATCTCAAGACGATCTACCCCGTTTCGCTTTCGATCGACGAGGTGGTGGCCGAAGCGGGCGACAAACTGAGTTCCGACCTGCTGATTCGTGAGCTGCGGTCGGATGCGCACATCGCGTACGACAAACGAGAGGAAGAGCTGACCGAACCGGTCATGCGACAGCTGGAACGCCGCGTCGTACTCTCCGTTATCGACCGGAAGTGGCGCGATCACCTGTACGAGATGGACTATCTGCGTGAGGGCATCGGACTCCGTTCGCTCTCGCAGAAGAACCCTGAGACCGAGTATCAGAACGAAGGCTTCAAGCTCTACAGGCAAATGATGGGCGCGATTCGCGAAGAGTCGGTCGGTTACCTGTTCAACCTCGACGTTCAGGTGCAGCAAACCGGTGATGCTGAGGCGCCGAAGGTGACCGGCGGCGGGCTCGATGCCCCGACCGTCGATGCGACCAAGATGACGTACTCGGCGCCGAGTGAGGACGGCACGTCGCAGGTGACGAAAACGGGTGCGAAGCAGTCGGCGGCAACGCAGAAAAAGCGTCAGCGCTCCGGTAATCCGGCTGTGCGCCAGGCGGCGAAGGCGGATGCGGCGGCCGGTAACCGTGCGCAGCGGAGAGCGTCTGCGAAGCAGGCGAAGAAACCGCAGCGCGGTGCATTCGGTCAGGTCGAGGAGTAACCGCTACAGCTCGTGCAACTCCTGCAGGAGGTCGTAGGAATTGCGGCCCAGCATCGAGCCCGAGACCGTATCGGTCACGAGCGTCGAGAACACCGCGCCAACGTATCCGGCGCCGGTCTCGGGGTCGATCGCGGTCACCCACCCGGACCCCGAGATGCCGGGCGAGATCGTGCAAGACATCGTCAGGTGCGGCCAGTGCATGTCGCCGAAGCCCATTTGGGTACTTGAGCAGACGCGCTGGCTGCTACCGTCGAACGGCTCGTTGGTCGGGTAGCCGACGAACTGCGCCCCGTCGAACTCCTGTGTGAAGCTGATGCCCTGGCCGCCCGTGAAGTCCTGTACGTTCGCGCCGGAGGCACTCGATTGCAGACGGATCCAGGCGTAGTCGTACGCCCATCCCTCACCGTAGGAGGCGCCATCCTCTTCGTAGGCGGTGTCGGCGAAGATCGAGGGTACGATCCAACGATCGCCCTCCCAGGTGCCGTAGGGCGCGTGGGCGCCGTTGCCGGACTCCGCGGGAACGAACTGCACTCGTTCGGCCATCTCTCGATAGATCGGGCTGTAGAGGCAGTGAGCGGCCGTGAGCACAATGTTGCCGTCGTCACTGTTGACGACCGTGCCCGAGCAGGTCCCGTGCCGGTCTCCCGGCCACGTCATGTACAGGCGCCCGGTCGTCTGCGTTATGAAGGATCCTTCCGACTCGCTGAATTCTCTTGCGTCGGAGACGTTGCCGAGCGGCACGGAGCCGACCTCGGGATTGCCGCTGGACGGTGGAATGACAAGGTCATAGGGCGTGTCGGTCGCGACTCCGGAGCCCGACTGCAGAGGGTTCCCGTCTCGGACCTCGCCGAGGGTTCCCGAGTCTTGTGTCGGGCTCGGGGTCTCTGTCGGGCTCGGAGTCTCTGTCGGGTCGACGGGAGTCGGCTCGATCGAGGGCGGTTCGGAGGAGGGAGGAACCGGGTCGGTCGCCGTCGGCAGCGGCGGAGCGGGTGGCCCGGACGATAACCCAGCGAGGCTCGGGAGAAAGATGCAACCCGAGAGCGAAACAGCCAGCGCCGCTGCAACCGAAGTGGCTCTGAGCAAACGCCGTTTCATGCCGATTCTGCCCGGGAGGGCTGACGCACTTGGCTGGCGTTCGCGCATTGTGACACCTCTGCGGTTCGGGATCTTCTTCCAGAAGAAGATGCTACGACGTGTCGCTGTGCGATTGCCGTCAGTGCTGCATTGCGGCGATCAGCACGGCAGCCCAGTGGCAGCCGAAAGCGATGACCGTGAGGGTGTGGAAGATCTCGTGGAAGCCGAAGTGCTTCGGGAAGGGGTTGGGACGCTTCAGCGCGTAGGCAAGAGCACCGAGCGTGTAGGCGACACCGCCTGCGATGATGAGCACGGTCATGGGGACACTGAACGCGAAGAGATCACCCATGTACATGACGGCCGCCCATCCGAGGATGACGTAGAGCGGGACGTACACCCACCGCGGCGCACCAACCCAGAAGACACGTGCCGCGGTGCCGAGCAGCGCGCCGCCCCAGACGAGCGATAGCAGCAGCGTCGCCTTCTCAGGAGGGAGCGCCAGCACCGACATCGGGGTGTACGTGCCTGCGATCAGCAGGAAGATGTTGGCGTGGTCGATGCGACGCAGAGCAGCCTTTGCCTTCGGGCCCCAGTTGAAGCGGTGGTACAGCGCCGACATGCCGAAGAGTACGACGCTCGCGGCGGTGAAGATCGCGGACGAGAATCTCGCGGCCGGTGTTGGTGCGAGCGATACGAGGGTGAGCCCGGCAAGCAGCGCCAGCGGCACCGTAACGGCGTGGATCCAACCGCGCAGCGATGGCTTCATTTCTTGTGCGGGGGGCGTCGCGGGTTTGCTCACAGGTGCAGGTCGTTCCAGGAGTTGGGCATTGCTCGTCACAAGAAACAGTGTAGGCCGTACACCTATGCTGCGTCTATGCCCTATACGGTTTCACCTGGGCTACCGTAAGAAGGTGCCGAAATCGCGTTCCTGGCCCTCGCTGGCGTACCGCTACTATCAGCGACGCCTGCGCAAGGATATCCAGCGCACGCAGGTACCGGGGCACATCGCAATGATCCTGGACGGCAATCGACGCTGGGCGCGTCTCAACGAGCTGGCATCCGTCGGGCACGGGCACCGAGCCGGAGCCGCGAAGATGGTGGAGTTCCTGCAGTGGTGCGATGATCTCGGCGTGAAGGTCGTGACACTGTACCTGCTGTCGAACGACAATGTTTCGGGCCGCGCCGAATCCGAGTTGGCCGATCTGTTCGACATCATCGCAGATCTCGCGCGCCAGGTGTCTCAGACAAAGAACTGGCGGGTCAGGCACGTCGGTAACGCGAGCGAGCTTCCCGAAGCGCTGTGCAACGCGCTTGTCGAGGCCGTCGGAGAGTCGGAGCCCCGCGACGGCATGCAAGTCAACCTGGCGGTCGGATACGGCGGGCGCAGTGAAGTTGTGGATGCGGTGCGCGAGATCCTCGCAGCGCACGAGGGCTCGACGAAGGAGCTGGCTGGCAAGCTCACGCCCGATCTCATCGCGGCCAATCTCTACACGAAGGGGCAGCCGGACCCGGATCTCGTCATCCGCACTTCCGGTGAGCAGCGGCTGAGCGACTTCATGCTGTGGCAGAGCGCGCACTCGGAGTTCTACTTCATGGATGCGTTGGGCCCCGACATGCGCGAGGTTGATCTGCTGCGCGCCGTGCGTGATTTCGGGCTGCGGAGCCGTCGTTTCGGTCGTTGACCGCATCGGTCGCCGCGGATTCGGTGAACATTTTGTGTCGCAGGCGTGTCTTTCGGCGCCGGAGGGTGCATCGGTGACTAGCGTCAGCAGTGTCAGAGGCAAATCAGCGACATGAGGCGGCCGATATGACCACAACACAACCAAAAAGCTCGGGTCGAAAGCGCACGGAGAGGGCGCAGGCCCAGGAGACAATCTTAAGAACGTTCGTGCTTGACACGAGCGTTCTTTTGTCTGATCCGGGGGCTCTGCACCGATTCGCAGAGCACGAGATCGTGATTCCGGTCGTTGTCATCGCGGAGCTCGAGAAGAAGCGCCACGATCCCGAGATCGGCTACTTCGCTCGGAAGGCGCTGCGAAACCTGGACGAATTGCGGCAGGTGCACGAGCGCCTGGACTTTCCCGTCCCGACGGAGCACGGAGGAACTCTGCGAGTCGAACTGAACCACTCGAATCAGCAGGTGCTGCCGAGCGGCTTGCAGCTGGGTGACAACGATTCGCGCATACTCGCCGTAGCGATGAATCTTGCGAGCGAGGGCTTCGACGTTTGCGTTGTCTCGAAGGACATGCCCATGCGCGTCAAAGCCGCCTCGATCGGGCTCGCGGCTGAGGAGTACCTCGCAGAGCAGGCACTGGATTCGGGTTGGACGGGTACGGAGGAGATCGCACTTTCCGGCGCCGAGGTCAACGACCTCTACGAAAACGAAGAAATCGATTCGGATGCTACTGCCGAGTTGCCGGCCAACACCGGTGTTGTCATTACCTCCGAACGGGGGAGCGCGCTCGGCCGCGTTGTGACGCCGGGGAGGGTGAAACTCGTTCGCGGCGATCGAGACGTCTTCGGCGTGCACGGCCGCTCGGCGGAGCAGCGTCTCGCAATCGATCTGCTGCTGGACGACAGCGTCGGCATCGTGTCGATGGGCGGTTCGGCGGGAACCGGCAAGAGCGCTTTGGCATTGGCTGCCGGTCTCGAAGCCGTCTTGGAGCGTCGGTTGCACCGGAAGATCATCGTGTTCCGTCCGCTCTACGCAGTCGGCGGCCAGGAGCTCGGGTACTTGCCGGGCGATCAAAGCGAAAAGATGAATCCTTGGGGTCAGGCCGTCTACGACACCCTGGGTGCCGTTGTCAGCGAGAACGTGCTCGACGAAGTCATCGATCGCGGAATGCTCGAAGTGCTGCCGCTCACGCACATCCGCGGGCGTAGCCTTCACGACGCCTTCGTGATCGTCGACGAGGCGCAGTCGCTCGAGCGCAATGTACTGCTGACGGTGCTGAGCCGGATCGGTCAGAATTCCCGGGTGGTGCTGACGCACGACGTCGCTCAGCGCGACAACCTGCGTGTCGGTCGGCACGACGGTGTCGCGAGCGTTATCGAGACACTGAAGGGTCACCGGCTCTTCGGGCACGTAACCCTGACGCGCTCGGAGCGCAGCGAGATCGCGGCCCTTGTGACGAGCCTGCTCGACGGTTAATCGCGCACGACAGAGACACGGGTGGCTCCGAACGCCGGACACGCCGCTGAGGCTGCTTGCATTCGGGGCCACCCGCAGGTCTACAATCGGAAACTACGTCTAGACGAACATTTGAGTTCAGTCACCCGAGAAGAGGTTTCCGTTGGCCGTTTCGAGATCGTTGCTTTCCGCCGCTGCTCTCGCGGTTTTGTCACTGACGCTGACCGCTTGCTCGTCGAATAGCGAAGAGCCGGGCGATGAGTCGCTGACGGTCTACGCGACGACCGGGTACCTTGCAGACGCAGTTGCGAACATCGCGCCCGAGGCGGAGATCACGACGATGGTCGGGCCGGGCGGAGACCCGCACACCTACCAACCGTCGACGCAGGATATTCAGTCGATTCAGTCGGCCGATGTCGTGTTCTGGAACGGTCTCTACCTGGAGGCGCAGATGATCGACCAGCTCGAGAGTCTCGGCCAGCGGCAACTGGCTGTCGGGGAGCAGCTGCCGGAAGACCTGCTGCTCGGCTGGCCGGAAACGGACCACGAAGGCAATGCACTCTTCGATCCGCACGTGTGGAACAGCCCGGAGGCGTGGTCGCTCGTCGTCGCGAACATCGCCGAGAAGCTCGGTGATATCGATCCGGACCGGACCGGAGAGTATGCCGCGAATGCGCAGCGCTACATCGAAGAGATCGAAGCGACCGCGCGGGAGGCGGAAGAGCTGCTCACGAGCGTCCCGGAGCCGCGCATCCTGATCACCGGGCACGACGCCTTCGCGTACTTCGGCGACGCTTTCGATCTCGACGTGTACGCGACCGACTTCATCTCGACGGAGGCCCAGCTGAGCCCCGAGGAGCTGTCCGGGCTCGCGGACCTCATCACCGAGCACGAAGTGCCGGTGATCTTCCAGGACAACCAGGCCAACCCGCAGGCGATTGCGAGCCTGCGGGAAGCTGTGCAGTCGCGCGGATGGGACGTCGAAATCTCGGACGCCGAACTCTACGCGGATTCGCTCGGGGCAGAGCCGGGTGTCGATACGTACCTGGGAGTATTCGAACACAACGCGCGATCCATCGCCGATGCCCTGGGAGGTTAGAGAATGAGTGCGATGCACCCGCACCCGGGCGGCACGATCGTCTGCCGTACGAACAATCTCTCGGTCGCGTACGACGTGGAGCCGGTCCTGCGAAGCGTTGATTTCGCGGTGCCGAGCGGAGTCGTCATGGGCATCGTCGGTCCCAACGGGGCCGGAAAGTCGACGCTCATCAAGGCGATGCTGGGGCTCGTTCGCCCGCTCACCGGCTCAGTCGAGTTCTTCGGCAAGCCGTTGCAGAGAGTGCGACGCCTGGTCGGATACATGCCGCAGTCGGCGAGCGTCGACTGGGATTTCCCCACGACCGTGCGCGATGTCGTCACGATGGGCACCTACGGTGGGCTGGGCTGGATCAAACGGCCGGGCCGACAGGAGCGGGAACGAGCCGATCGGGCCCTCGATCAGGTGGGCATCGCCGACCTCGCGGCGCGGCAGATAGGAAAGTTGTCCGGCGGGCAGCGACAGCGAGTATTCCTGGCTCGTGCGCTCGTGCAGGCACCCGACATCTTCTTCATGGACGAGCCCTTCCAGGGTGTTGATGCGAAGAGCCAGCAGGCCATCGTGCGAGTGCTGCACGACCTGCGTGCGCAGGGCAAGACCATCGTCATCGTGCACCACGATCTCGCGACAGTACGCGACTATTGCGATCACGTTACGCTGCTGAGCGGCGCGATCGTCGCATCCGGAGCGGTAGACGATGTCTTCACCGCGGAGAACATCCGGGTCACGTACGACTCGGGCGAGGACTTTCCGCTCACGGGAATCGCGTGATGAGTCCGTTCGACTTCTTCGACAACCACACCTACAGGATGGTGTTCTTCGGTACCGCCGTCATCGGGCTCGTGGCCGGTGCGCTGGGGAGCTTCGCGTACCTGCGAAAGCAGTCGCTCATCAGCGACGTCATTTCTCACGCGGCACTACCGGGCACGCTGCTGGCGTTCCTCGCTGCCGTGGTCGTGCTGGGGGCTGACGGACGGAACATGGTGGGCCTCATCGCCGGAGCGGTCGTCATCGGCACGATCGCCGTGCTGTTCGCCAACGGCGTCAGCCGACACTCCAAGATCCGGATCGATACCGCCATGGCGGTATCCCTCACGATCTTCTTCGGCGCCGGAATGCTGCTGATGCGTGTCATCGCGAACGGTGCCTTTCCCGGCAAGGGCGGCATCCAGGACTACCTCTTCGGGAACGCCTCGGTCATCACGAGAGCCGACCTGACCACGAGCATCGTTGTCGGCGCCGTAGCGCTCGTGCTCATGCTGGTGTTCTGGAAGGAGTTCGCGCTGCGCACCTTCGACCCGGATCACGCTTCCGTGCTGGGATTCGGAGCTCGCTTCATCGACACGGTCATGTTCACCACGATCGTGATCGCAACGGTCATCGGCGTCAAAGCGGTGGGTCTCGTGCTCATGGTCGCGTTCGTGGTGACGCCGCCTGCCGCGGCGAGGCAGTGGACCAAGACGCTGCGGGGGATGGTCGTGCTCTCAGCCGTGTTCGGTGCGGTCGGCAGCGGTGTCGGGGCCTATCTTTCCATCGCCATGGGTAACGTGCCGACCGGTCCGCTCATCGTCTTGACCATGTTCGCGATCTTCGTGCTCTCGCTCGTGCTGTCGCCGCGGCGAAGCATCGTTATCCACTTCGTCAAGCGAGCACGAGCGCGGGCGGCACTCAAACGCGAACTCGCGGAGGCCGCATCATGAGCTTCGTGGTCGGAACAGCGCTCCTCGCAGTCGTGACGGCGCTCGCGTGCGCACTGCCGGGCGCGTTCGTCGTGCTCAGGAAGAACTCGATGCTTGTAGACGCCATCGGCCACGCCGTGCTCCCGGGCATCGTGGTCGGCTACTTCTTCACGCACAGCCTCAACTCGCCCATCCTGATCATCGGAGCAGCGCTCTCGGGGCTGATCGTCGTCATCGGCAACGAGTGGCTCATCCGCACTGGGCTCGTGACGGGGGACGCGCCGCAGGGGCTGATCTTTCCGGCATTGTTCAGCGCCGGCGTCATTCTCGTGTCCATGAACTTCGCGCACATCCACCTCGACACGCACGCAGTTCTCGTCGGGGATCTCAATCTCGCGGCATGGCACCAACTGACGGTCGGAGGGGTCTCGATAGGGCCTTCGTATCTGTACGTCATGCTGGCCGTGCTCGCATTGAACGCGCTGTTCATCGCTGTGTTCTACTCGCAGCTGAAAGTGACGACGTTCGATCCGCAATTCGCAAGAACGCTCGGCATTCGCGTCGGCCTCCTGGGTATCTCATTCATGTTCCTCGTCTCGCTCACGGTCGTCGCAGCGTTCAACGCAGCAGGAGCGATTCTCGTGATCGCCCTCATGGTCGTCCCGGGTGCGACAGCGTATCTCGTGAGCCGGCGGTTGCCGTTGATGCTTGCGCTGACCGCGGCCTTCGCGGTGGGAGGCGCGCTCGCGGGCTTCTGGATGGCGTACGCGTTGAACGCCGCGACCAGCGCGGGCATGGCTGTCTTCTACGGTGTCGCTTTCGTTGCGGTGTTCATCGCGAAGAGGCTCGTCCGTCGTCGAAGGGCTGAACGCGGACCGCGTCCGTCGCGGCGGCTCCGAGCGTCAACGGCTCATCCCGCCCCTCGAGTATGACGCCGACGGCGCCGGAGAACGGGCTGCCGGCACGAAGGCTGAGGCGAGTTCCGACACCGATGCCCTGATCTGCGAGAAACTGCAGCAGCTCGGGGTCGTCGTCGGATATTCGTTCGACACGGGCTTCCACTCCCGGCTCCAGCGATGACAGCACAACGGTGTCGGGAACATGGAGCGTGCCGTCGGCCATCGGTATCGGATCGCCGTGCGGATCCCGATCCGGGTGGTCGAGATGCTCGTCGATGCGGTTCACGAGGAAGTCGGAGACCGAGTGCTCAAGCGCCTCCGCTTCGTCGTGCACTTGATCCCAACGGTAGCCAAGCACCCTCACCAGGAACGTCTCGATGAGCCGATGCCGTCGCACCATCTGCAGGGCG
>DXDC01000159.1 GCA_019115685.1 Candidatus Agrococcus pullicola | reverse complement strand
GTTTCCCGAATAGCGAGCGAGGCAAAAACTGCCGTTCGAGTAGGGGCCCGTCGTGGAGAACTGAGCTCGCCGAGGGGTGGCGGAATACGTCAACCGCCAAGATGAATGGTCGGCCCTAAAGCATCGCTTTGCGCTACTGACTGGCGCCCCGGAGAGGAATCGAACCTCCGACACCTTCTTTAGGAGAGAAGTGCTCTATCCACTGAGCTACCGGGGCTTGCACGGCACAGACCAGCTACAAGTGTAACCGCATGCGAACCGTGATCGCTGGGTCGAGCCGCTCGACCCGGAACAGCATCTCAGCCGAGGCGGTAGGCCACCGGGCCGGAGCCGACCTGAGCGGAAGCCACGACGGTGTCGCCGCCGTACCATCCACCGTGCACGGCCTGGCCGTTGCCGAGGTAAATGGCGACGTGCTGCAGACCGCGTCCACCGTTCTGGTAGTAGAGAATGTCGCCGGGCTTCGCCTCCGACATCGGAACCTGCTGCAGCGCGAAGACATCCGCGTATGAGTTGATGCTGTAGCCGCCCGCCGCGACAGCGCTGCGCATAAGAGCGAAGCAGTCCTGGTTCACACCCAGCTGGGCGAGAGCCGCGTCGACAACCGCCTGGTTTCCGCCACCGGGAACGTCCGGGGTCTCGTGGCTCGGGTCAGCGGAACCGTTGGAGTCGTTCGACTCGGTCTCTTCCTGCTGCCGCTGCTCTTCTTCAGCCTGACGCTCGGCCTCTTCCTCTGCCCGCAGTTCCTCGAGGTACTCCTCGTATTGTTCGGGGGTGGTGGCGACGATCTGGTCTTCCGTCAGGACTACCGTCTCGCCCTGGATCTCCGCGCCGCCCTGGCCATCGCCCGCGTAGAGAGACTCGAGCCCGTCATTGCCGGCAGGCGAGTCGGAGAATGCGACCGCGGGAAGCGCAACGCCGCCAGCGAATCCGACCGCGAGGGTGACGATGCCCGCCTTCTTGGCAAAGCCGCCGAATGTCGAGCGCTTCGCGCCGCTTGCAGCTGACTCTTGTACCACCAGGTCGGTGCTCTTCTTCATAGTCCGTTATCCACCAAATCTTCGCGATTGCTTGTGCTGGACATCGCCCACACCCCAACGCAAGGCATGAGTGACTCACACAAGTCTCCATTGTGCAACATGGCGACCGCAGCCGCCATGTACACACTGTATTTAGTTGAAGTCGTAGTTGAAGCTTCCGAACTAGACGCGACGAACCTCAGGCGATCCCATCGCGTTGATCATGAGCGAAAGCTGTACATAGCTGACGGTCTTACCGGGGGTAGGCGAGTGAATCATAGTGTCGTTACCGACATAGATGCCTACGTGGCCGCCCCAGACGATCAGGTCGCCGGGCTGGGCGTTGCTCAGCGAAACACCGCTGCCGACACTCATCTGACCACCCGTGGTACGAGGCAGCGAGATACCGTGCTGCGCGAAGACCCACTGCGTGAATCCGGAGCAGTCGAAGCCAGCTGGAGTATTGCCGCCGGAAACGTAGGGAACACCCAGCATCGACTGCGCCGTGCCAACGATGCCGCCCGCGTTGGTCGAGACCGGAGGCGGTGTTGAGTCGTTGTTCGACGAGGAATTGTTGCTGTTTGAGCTCTGTTCCTCTTGCTCTTGCTCACGCTCGCGCTCTTCACGCGCGGCATCTTCCTCGGCACGGACACGGATCTCTTCGAGCTCCTCCGCCGAGGTCGCTTCGATCTCATCCGGAATGAGTGCGAGCGCAGCTTCGAGCTCGGGATCGACCGCAAGGTTCTGCTCTTGCCCTGCGAACGAAGAGGCGAGCGAGTTACCGCCCTGCTCATCCCCGACATTCATAGCGACGGCAGGGAGCGCGATGCCACCGGCGAGGCCGACGGCAAGGGCAGCAACGCTGACGCGCTTGATTGCGGATCCGATAGTGCCTCGGCGCGATTCCGTGACGCGGTTAGCGAGCTCGAGGCTCTTCTTCTCAGCAGTCATATGTATTGGTCTCGTCCCAGTCAAGAATTACAGACTTGTCGAGTGTAAGGCATTGTTATCAATTTGTCACCTAAGCGTGTTATAAACCACGCATCGCGCTTCGGCAACTAACGCTCAGAGATGACGTAGAGATGCGCCGCCAGCTCAGCAGCCAATTCGATCTCGTCGCCTCCCGGCCCCACGATTCGAGTGCCCTGAGGCCCGTTCTCCACCGAGATTTCCGCGCCCGGCAGCACGCCGGCATCCTGCAACAGCCGCAGCACTTCCGTATCGAACTGGATCGGCTCTCCCAGTCGGCGAACCGTGCCCGTTCCCGTGAACTGGGCCACCGGAGTGACCCCCTCGAGAAAATTTGCCGAAGTCGACAGCCCTAGTTCTTCCAGGCCGGGGATGGGTGTCCCGTACGGCGATTCCGTCGGCCGATCGAGCAGCTCGATGAGTCGCTGCTCAACCTGCTCGCTCATCACGTGCTCCCAGCGGCAGGCCTCGTCGTGCACGAGAGCCCATTCGAGGCCGATGACGTCCGCCAGCAGACGTTCTGCGAGGCGGTGCTTCCGTGAAACGCGAATCGCCAGGGCCCGGCCGTCCTCGGTCAGCGTGAGCCGACGGTCGTCGCCGACGATAACGAGCCCGTCGCGCTCCATCCGCGCAACCGTCTGCGACACTGTCGGGCCGGAGTGACCGAGACGTTCCGAAATGCGCGCGCGCATGGGAACGATCGCTTCCTCTTCAAGATCGAGGATGGTGCGCAGATACATTTCCGTGGTATCGACAAGATCCGTCATCGCACCCTCCTCTCTGACTTGCGTGGTGTGCGCGTCGTACTTGAAGACATGACGCTATCTAACCCTATTCCAGTGACAGCGCTTCGTTCCGCAACCGCGAGGCGGATTCGTAGAATGGCCTAATGACCGACATCACTTTGCCCTCCGATCTGATTCCCACCGACGGACGCTTCGGATGCGGCCCGTCCAAGGTCCGACCCGAACAGCTCGCGAGAGTTGCGGACGCCGCCTCCCCCATGGGTACGAGCCACCGCCAGTCGGCTGTCAAGGGCCTTGTCGGGTCGGTGCGAGAGCGCGTCGCCGAACTGTTCCGCATCCCGGAGGGGTACGAAGTGCTGCTCGCCAACGGTGGATCGACTTCATTCTGGGATGCCGCCGCCTTCGGTCTGATCGAGCAGCGCTCCCACCACCTCTCGTTCGGCGAGTTCGGCGCCAAGTTCGCGAAAGCCGCCGACGCGGCCCCCTGGTTGGATGCCCCCAGCGTTGCGGTCGCCGAGCCCGGCAGCCGCCCCGTGCTGTCGCCCGTTGACGGTGTCGATACCGTGGCGTATCCGCACAACGAGACTTCGACGGGCGTTTTCCACCCCGTGACTCGTGCGACCGGAGCAGCGCTCACGGTCGTGGACGCGACGAGCGCCGCCGGCGGGCTCGACTTCGATGCTGCAGACGCCGACGTCTACTACTTCGCACCGCAGAAGAATTTCGGATCCGATGGTGCGCTCTGGCTCGCGCTGGCCTCGCCGGCAGCAATTGATCGTATCGAACGGATCGCCGCATCCGACCGTTACATTCCAGATTCGCTCTCGCTGCAACAGGCGGTCACGAACAGCCGCCTCAACCAGACCCTCAACACCCCCGCCATTGCGACGCTCCTCATGCTCGACGAGCAACTCGGGTGGATGCTCGAACAGGGCGGTCTTGCGGCGATGGCCGAGCGGACAGCGGCATCGAGCTCGCTGCTGTATTCGTGGGCCGAGGCTTCCGCGGTCGCGGCACCGTTCGTCACGGATCCCGATCACCGTTCGAACGTCGTCGTGACGATCGACTTCGACGAGAGCGTCGATGCTGCGGGACTGGCCAAGACCCTTCGCGCGAACGGCATTCTCGACGTCGAGCCCTACCGCAAGCTCGGCCGCAACCAGCTGCGCGTCGCAACGTTCGCCGGGATCGAGACGGACGACATCCGGACGCTGATCGGAGCCATCGACTACGTACTGTCGGCGTAACTGGAGGCTGCTTTCGTGACCAGGCGGAGTTGTTCCCGAAGTCTGGAAAACCGTACTGCTGTTCCGAATGCATGGCAGCCGACCCGACATTCGGCGCAATCCAGACATTCAGAACACGCTAGTCACTCGCCAGGACGCTTCTAGTCCTCGTCGTCGTCCGAATCGTCGTCGTCCGAATCGTCGTCGTCCGAATCGTCGCCTGAATCGTCGTCGCCCTCGTCATCGTCGTCCGAGTCCTCGTCGTCCGCGTCGTCGGGCGAAAACAGCTCGTCGTCGGCATCACCGTAAGGCGAGTCATCGACATCTTCGAAGTCGTCGTCCTCGTCGTCGCTGCCATCGACGTCCTCGGTTTCCTTCGAGGCCAGGTAGTCAGCGAGCCGCTCGGCCCACGGCACCCACTGCGGCGCCAGCAGAGAATTCTCCCCCGGCAACAGGGCGAGCTCGAGAATCGTCGGGCGCTGATCGTCGACCGTCGCCAAGGATGCCGTCCAGAACCAGTCCGGATAGGCCTCGAGGTTGCTCGCATAGCGGATCTCCACGACCTGCTCTGTGATTTGTCGAGCGTCTCTGACCTCACCGACTGCGCCGGCGGGCGCAAGCTCATCCAGAGCACGCTGCGCGAGCTCGAGCTGTTCGAGCGTCGGCGTAGCGGGAACGGGCTCGAACGCTGCAGCCGGAACGGCCTGCTCACTGTCGGCCGGCGATGCCGAATCGGCTGAACCTGCCCCGGTATCCTCCGGTTTCCGATCCGGCTCGGCGCCCTCGCCACCGGTAGCTGCAGTATCCGCGCCAGGCTCGTCCGCGACGTCCTCCTCGGTCACCCCCGGCGCACCCTGTCCGGATGCGCTGTCTCGGCTCGCCTCGACACCATTCGAGCCCTCAGCCTCGCCGATCTCGGCCGCGCCGTCGGCCTCGGGTCCGGCAGCTGGCGTACCGTCGCCCGCTGCCTCGGCATTGCCGGGCACAGCAGTGCCCGAGCCCGAATCGACATCGGTCGAGCCGCGGCTTGCCAGCGCAGCGTCGTCCTCGAAAAGCTTGGGTGCCTTCGGGTCAGGCGTCGAGGTCATCGGCGACTTTCCTCAGCACTTGGGCCACCTTGCGACTCATCTGGTTGCTCGGGTAGTGCCCTTTGTGGAGATCTTCGCCGACGCTGTCGAGCAGCTTCATGACGTCTTCGACGATGACAACCATTTCTTCAACGGGACGACGGGATGCCCGCACAGCGCTCAGTTTTCGATCGAGCACGCGCACCGACAGCGCAGCCTTCCCGCGTCGCCCGTCCACCACGCCGTACTCGACGCGGGTACCCGGGCCGACCTTGTCGCCCTCGCCAACAGCGGAAGCGTGGAGGAACACCTCTTCGCCGTCGTCTCCCGCGATAAACCCGAAGCCCTTTTCTTCGTCAAAGAACTTCACCTTACCGATTGGCATGGCTCTCCTTCAGTCACTGGACACTGCAATAGTTTCGGCCGGCTGCTGCCAGCACAGTCATGGACACTGCCATCAAGGCTACCCGCTCTGCTGATACCCTGATTCAATGCCCGATCCACGTCCAGAACACCGTCGCGCGCGCGTGGCGGCGGTTCACGATGGCGATGCGACGCAGGGTTCCGTGGCAACGCGCTTTCAGCGCGTCGCTTCGTGGATGCTCATTACGCTCATCGTGCTCACCGTGCTCGGCTTCATAGGAGCGCTCCTCTACTCGGCGTACCACCAGACCAATGCGTTCTTCGCGTCGCCCCTGTGGCAAATCGCATACGTGCTGCCCCTTGTGTGCCTGCCTCTCGCGGCGGCAACGCTCATCGCCATCGTTATCTCGGCTGCACGACAAAAATCTCGGCAGAGGCGCTAAGTGACAGAATCCGAGCTCATCGGTCGGCTCGAGCAGCTCTCAGACACCGAGTTCGACGATCTCCTCCGTGACTGGCGGGTTCCGCATGACACCGCGTCGATGGCTGCTGTCGCGAGTTGGATGCGCACACCGGAAGCCGTCGATTCCGCGCTGGCCAGAACTCCCGCCTCCGATCTCGCGGCCCTGGTCGCCGGTCGTTCAACACCTACGCTCAGCGCACGCGGCATCGACCCATCCGATGCGCTCGCGGCTCGCATCCCTGAGCTCCCGCAATCGGCGGAGTCCGATACCGCGAAGTTGAGCGATGACGAACGTCGTTCGGCAGCGGACCGCGCGGTCGCATCCACCGTCGCGATGAGCGGCCTGGTGGCGAGCGCCGCCGAGAATCCCGTTGCGTTGACATCGCGCGGCATTCCACTCGCGCGAGAGCAGCGAGCGCGCTCAGCCGAACTGAGCGTGTCGGTCGAAGCATGGGAAGCGCTTGTCGACGCGGCGAAAAACGACGGACTCGTCGCTGTCGAGCCGGGTCGGCTCTGCGTGACACAGTTCGGTCTCGAGTGGCTGGCGCTCACGCCCGCAGACCGTTGGCTCGAGTTGCGCCGCCTGTTTCTGGCGCGCCGGACCCTCTCGGAGCGGCACCTGCTCGAATCCGTGACATCCAGTGATCTCGCGGACGCGCTACCGCTTGCCGGCGATGCGCTGCTCGCGGAGATGAAGGAGGTGTTCGAAACCGCCGAGCACCTGGGTCTGGTGCAGCGCGGAGTATCGACAGGGCTTGTCAGGGAGGACGTGGCCGCACGCATACCCGACCCCATCGACTACGTCTATCTGCAGCCGGATCTCACCGTCGTCGCACCCGGTCCGCTGCGTCGCAGCATCGAAGAACGTCTCGCGTCGATGACAGCGGCCGAGTCCCGCGGCATCGCGTCCTCTTGGCGTCTCACCCCCGCGAGCGTACAGCGAGCTCTCGCGCTCGGCACATCCGCGGATGCGCTGCTGGAGGAGCTCGCAGAGCTTTCGCTCACGGGTGTCCCGCAGCCGGTCGAGTACCTCGTGAGAGATACAGAGCGACGGTTCGGAACGCTCCTCGTGCAGGAGCACGGCGGCCCCGACTCCTCACGAATAACGAGCGACTCCGATACGCACAAGCGGCTTCTGGTCGATCGCAGCCTGGTCGATCTGCGGTTGCGCGTTCCGCTCGGCAACGGAGTGCACAACGGCGTACTCGTCGCGGATTTCCCCGCCGAGGAGGTGTTGGCTCGCCTCGCGCAGGCTCGCTACCCGGCGCTCCTGGCGAACGCTGCCGGTGAGCCGGTGGTGCCCGCCCGCATCGTTGCGGCATCCCCCCGACTGCCCGAAGTGTCGGGGCTGACATCCCGACTGCGCGGACACGGGATCGATACGAGAGCCGTGCGCGCCGAGTGGCTCGAAGGGCAGCTCAGCGCCGCGGCGAAACTCAAAACCCCGCTGCGGGTCACCGTGGAATCCGGTGCACAGATTCACCACACGACCATCGTGCCGCTGTCGATCAGAAACGGGCGACTGCGCGGGCGGGACATCGAACGCGATCTGGAGCGCACCCTCCCGTTGCGAGCCATTACGGAAATCGCGGGCCTGCAGCCGACCGCCGAAGCGCTGTAGCCCGTTTCGGCTGAAATGGTCGCGAACGGTAGACTGTACGGTTGTGATTCCAGGCCCCCTCATCGTCCAGTCCGACCGCACGGTCCTTCTCGAGGTGGCGCATCCAGACGCCGCCGACGCACGACACGCTCTCGCCGTCTTCGCTGAGCTCGAGCGCGCTCCCGAGCACATCCACACCTACAGGATCACACGGTTGGGGCTCTGGAACGCCTCCGCTGCCGGCCACACCGCCGACGAGATGCTCGAGACGCTGAACCGCTTCGCGAAGTTTCCGGTGCCGACCGGCGTCGAGACCGATATGCGCGAGACCGTGGGGCGCTACGGCAGGCTCGTCATCGATCGTGACGAAGACGGCCTGATCCTCACCTCGACCGACCCGGCTGTGCTCGCGGAGGTCGTACGAGCCCGGCGCATCCAGCCGTTGCTTGCCGACGCATCCGCAGACCCCGTGCGGGTCATCGACTGGGCGCGGGGCGAACTGAAACAAGAACTCCTCAAGCTCGGCTGGCCCGCGGAAGACCGCGCAGGGTTTACGCCCGGAACACCGTTCGACATCGAGTTGGTCGAAGACGGCTGGCGGATGCGCCCCTACCAGCACGAGGCGGTGCGACACTTCTCGGATGCCGGCTCCGGCGTCATCGTGCTGCCCTGCGGCGCCGGAAAGACTCTGGTCGGAGCCGCGGCCATGGCCGAAAACGATACGACAACCCTCATACTCGTCACGAACACGGTCTCGGCCCGTCAGTGGCGAAGCGAGCTGCTGCAGCGCACTTCGCTCACGGAAGACGACATCGGCGAGTACTCCGGCCAGACCAAGGAGGTCAAGCCCGTCACCATCGCGACGTACCAGATCCTTACCGCGAAGCGAGCCGGCGAATTCACGCACCTGGGGCTGTTGAACGCGCTCGACTGGGGGCTTGTCGTGTACGACGAGGTGCATCTGCTGCCCGCTCCGGTCTTCAAGCTCACTGCGGATCTGCAGGCCAGACGCCGTCTGGGGCTCACCGCGACTCTCGTGCGGGAGGACGGCCACGAGGGCGATGTCTTCAGCCTTATCGGCCCGAAACGCTTCGACGCGCCGTGGAAGGAAATCGAAGCCCAGGGGTTCATCTCC
>DXDC01000158.1 GCA_019115685.1 Candidatus Agrococcus pullicola | reverse complement strand
AAATCCGCGATCTATCACCACTTCGACTCGAAGGATCAGATTCTCGAGGTCGCACTCGATCGCGCCATGAGCGCACTCGAGGCCGCCAGGGATACTGCGCTCGATCGTGAGCAGACAGCGGAGGCCCGGCTCGTCGCCGTGCTGCGCGGAGCGGTTCGTGTTCTCGTGGCTGAGCTGCCGTACGTGACGCTGCTGTTGCGGGTTCGCGGCAATACGGACGTCGAGCGGAACGCGGTGAAGCGTCGCCGCGCGTTCGACCGTACGATGCAGCAGCTCGTCACAGCGGCCAGGGATGAGGGTTCGCTTCGCGAGGACGTCGACCCGGGCCTCGTGGAGCGCCTGCTGTTCGGCATGATCAACTCGATCGCCGAGTGGTACCGCCCGCAGCACGGCGACACCGCCGATGTCATCGCCGACCACGTGGTCTCGCTCGCCACGACGGGCCTGTTCAAGCCGGAGCGCATCCCCGCCCTGGGCAGCTGACGGGTCTTCGGCCACGAAGAGCGGCGCTATTCCGTTTTTGCACTGAGAAGCGGCGATTTTTGCAGTGTTTTGAACGTAACGCCGTGTTTCGGTGCAGTCTGGGCTGAGCGGACAGAAAGGCAGGGATGCGCGAGCAGCGGCCGCCTGACGCTCGTCGCAATGGGGCAACCGTCATGCGTTGAGTTCAGCGTCCTCCGCTGTCATATTTTTAGTATGACCAGCACGACGATCAAAGTGACTGCGGAGCTTCGCGACATCCTCAAACAGCAGGCGCGTGGTCGGGGCCGAACGCTTAATGCGCACCTGCAAGCGCTCGCGGATGAGGAGAGCCGTCGCCAACGATTCGACGAGCTCAAGGCGTCAAGGGAGCGCTATCCTCCCGATGATGACTACCGCGCGGAAGCCGAGGAGTGGTTGGGCGCCGGGTGGAACTGAGCCCGGGAGATGTGTGGTGGGCTGCTCCGGATGCGACTGTGGGCAGAGAGCGGTCAGGACGACGACCAGTCGTTGTCGTGGCTGGGCAGCAGTACCTCGATGCCGTAACCGAACTGGTCATCGTTGTGCCGGTGACGAGCACGAATCGCGGTTGGGCTAACCATGTGAAACTCTCCGGCTCAGATTCACTGGGCGCATCGTTCGCTATGACCGAGCAGATCCGGACTGTCTCGAGGCGACGTCTGCGTTCGCGAATCGGATCTGTTACGCCGACGTGCCTAGAGCGTATTCGCACTTGGGTGTCTGATTTCACGAGCGATTGAGCGCAGAATCCGTCAGCGCGACTCTGCGCCACGCATAAAGCAGCACCGAATCCAGCGCGCCGGGTTACGCTTTGAGTGCCTTGGTGGCGGAGTGCGAGGAGGCCCGGTGCAACGAGCGACAGCGAGCGGTCTGCTGCGCACGCGATCCTGGATTGGCGGGCAAGCGTGGCTCGTCCTGGGCCCGGTGGCCACCGCGGCGGCATTCATCGCGATCCTATGGTGGGGTCGATACCTGCATGAGAACATTCGCATCGCTGCGATTCTCTTCATCATTCTTTTCGGCACGGTCGGCACGTTCCTCGGCAATCGTGTCCGAGGCTGGCCGGCGATTGAAGCGCACGTCGCCACCGCACGCCGGTCATGGGCCAGCATGAACGGGTGGCGTTACGTCGGTCAGCGCACCGTCGACGATGCTGTGATCGGGCTGGTGCTGCCGAGGGGCTGGGTCGTGAAGCACACGATTGCCGCCATCGAAGGAAGCCTCGAGGGTCGGGATGCGCGTATCGAGACCTGGGCGCTGGGCTCCGCGCCGGGGTCGAAGCGGCGCCCGAGCCGACGCGAGGTCGTGGAACTGGCAGCGAGTACGGGAACCGCACGTCTCGTCGCGATTCGGGGCGGATCGACGATCGACCCGACCCTGGTCCAGCCCAAGTGGGTTTCCCCGGGAGAGTTCGGAACGGCTCCCGTTTCGTTCAGCGGCGATGCGGAAGCCTACGAGCGTTGGGGCGAGGAGATTTGACAATTGGCCGAACGGCACGAGGATCTGCCATTCACGGTCGCCGTCGGCGCCGACCGTGTGATCGTCTTCACCTACGACGACCCTCGCCCCGAAACCGCGGAGCGTCGTCTTGCGCTGGCGAGAGCGGTGGCCGACATCGTCGATCCGTCGCGGCGGTGAGTCCTCAGCGCTCCGGAAGCGCGTCGATGAGCGCAGCCAGTCCGTCCAGGGTGCGGTCCAGGCCGAATCGCCAGGCCCGATCAGGATTCCAGGCACTGTCCTGCTCAGCGCCGGCCGCTGCTCCGATCCGCACGGCGCGAGGGAACTTTTCGGGGTCGACAGCTTCGGCCAGCAGTGACTGATTTGTCTCCCACCATTGCGCATCGGTCATCGCCGAGTCGGTGGTAGCCCGCTCTGCGTCGCGGGCAGATCGGCAGTGGGATTGCACGAATCCGAGCAGGTAGCTGAGAGCGGCATCGATATCGGTGTCCGAAAGGTCGGTGGTATCGAACACCGCGAGTTCGTGCTCGTACTTCGCCATTACGCCCGGGCCGAGCGGCGGCCGGCTCAGCGCCGCGATTTCCGTCATCCACGGGTGCTGCCGCAGAAGCTCGCGGTTCGATTCGGCGACTTGCTGCGCCCTGTCACGCCAGGAGTCGTTTCCCCAGGATGCACGGGGGAGCCCTGCGTAGAGGGTGTCGACCATGAGGTCCAGCAGTTCCGGTTTGCCGGGGATGTAGGTGTAGATCGACATGGCCGAAACGCCGACGCGGTTCGCAACCGCGCGCATTGTGACGGCGTCGATGCCGAGATCGTCTGCGAGCTCTAGTGCGGCCTGGACGATCTGTTCCACCGTGAGGGACCGGGCGGGCCCTTTACGGGGCGCGGATTGCGGGGTCATACCCCACAGGAGAGCGAGGGTCTTGCTCGGCTGACCTGATCCGGTTCTCTTTGCGGGCATGGGAATAATCCTCGCACAACTTCGTTATACATCGTACGGTGTACAACGTACAGGGCAGGACTGAACGCCGATTCGCCCACGAAAGGAACGCACACATGCACATCACCGACTCTGCGATCTCACTGAACGTTCCCGATGCCGAAGCATCCGCAACCTGGCTCGAGGAGCACCTCGGCTTCACTGTCGTCATGGCGGCGGACGGGTTCAGCTCCCTGACGCGCCGGGATGCCGGGCTTCACATCATCTTCCTGCGCACAGGGCTCGAGACCTTCAAGCCCGCGTCGGCATCCGGTTCCGCAGACGGGCTGCTCGTGGTGTTCACCGTTGACGACATCGATGCGCAGTACGAGCGGCTGCGCAGCGAGGGCGTCGAAATCGTGACTCCGATCGAGACGGAGCCGTGGGGTGAACGCTTCTTCCAAATGGCGGATCCGAACGGCGTGATCTTCCAGCTCGTGCAGTGGATGACCCCGTCACCCGCCGCCGAGTGACCAAACAGCGGGCGGTGCCGAGTGCACCGCCCGCTCGCGCGCTCTCAGCGCGCTGGTGACGGACCTGCGCTTCAAAGGGAGGCCCGAGAACAGTGGACTAGCATTGTCGTGCAATCCAACCAGTAAGGGGATTCGGGTGGGGAAACTGCTGTGGCGGACTAGAGGGGAGCA
>DXDC01000157.1 GCA_019115685.1 Candidatus Agrococcus pullicola | reverse complement strand
GAATAACCCCGAGATTCTGCGGCTTGCGAATATTGGACTTGCGTACAGCTGCCAGCTCGTGCATACTGTGCGCCGAGATTGCACCACTTATTGCTGTGAAGGATCCGCAAATATGGCCACTGATTACGACGCCCCTCGCAAGACCGAGGAAGACACCGACTCGATCGAAGCGATCAAGGAACGTGTCCCCGCGAAGCCGACCACGGGCGCCGATGAAGATGCAGATAACCCCGGTAGCTTCGATCTCAGCGCCGCGGATCTCACGGATGTCGAGCTCGAGACGATCGTTCTGCCGCTGCAGGAAGATGAGTTCACCTGCGTGAGCTGCTTCCTGGTGAAGCACCGACTGCAGTTCGACCACGAGAGTTCGCTCGGGCCTGTCTGCAAGGAGTGCTCCTAAAAACCTACGAGCGTCGCTCCGCGGAGCTTTGACGGTTCGCCTCGATTGCCGCCAACAGGCGATCGGGGCGTTTTGTCGATATCAGCCAATAGGGCGCGGGGTCGTGTTCGTCTATCACTTCAGCCATCACGAGCTTCCGCTGCCATGCGGAGGTCGAATGGTACGCGGACGGCTCGAACCCGATTCCCAGCGCATGCTTCGCCGCGTCACCCGTGAGGGCAGAGCATTCGCCGAGCTCACTGACTGGGATGCTCGCGCGCCCCGCCCGCAACGTGCCATTCTCGACGATCACCGTCGGTGCCGCGAAGAAGAGCCCAAGGCAGGAAGCACCAACCAGAATCACCGCGAACACCCAACCGAGCTGCGGATTGATCGGCAAGAAGATGATGAGGGATGCGGGGATCAGGAGTGCGGTCAGTAGGAAGCCCCAAAGCGGAGGCGTGACGCGTTCGCGGTAGCAGTGCATGATTCCATTCTCTCGCACCTCCACTACGCTGGTTCACGATGAACGAAGTAGAAGTCCTCGTCGCTGCCGCATCGGTGCCCGCATACGCACATCCTGGTGACGCCGGTGCCGATCTCTGTGCCGCTGAATCTGCCGTGCTCGCTCCCGGAGAGCGACAGCTGGTGGGAACCGGCGTGCGGATCGCGTTACCGTCCGGGTACGTCGGACTCGTGCATCCGCGATCCGGGCTGGCGGTCAAGCACGGTGTCACGGTGCTGAACACGCCCGGCACGGTCGACGCGGGCTATCGTGGCGAGATCAAGGTGATCCTTATCAATCTCGGAGCCGAGTCGTTCGCGATAGAACCGGGAGACCGGATAGCGCAGCTCATCGTTCAGCGAGTAGAGCGGGCGCGATTCGTGCAGATCGAGACGCTACCCGATTCTGCACGAGGCGAGGGCGGCTTCGGTTCAACAGGGTTTCGGGGTCGGTAGACCCCACGTTGAGACAGGAAAGAACACTCATGAGCGAAGAAGACATCGAAGAGTACGAGCCCACCGAGAAATCGGCTCCGCACGATCGTGATGAAGCCGGCCCCTTGGATGAGGAAGAAGCGCCAGTCCGCCCCTATATCGATCTCGGCGGCCTGAAGGTTGTGCCTCGAAAGGGCATGCAGATGCGTCTTGAGGTCGAAGAGAAGACGAAGCGTGTCGTTGCCGCTACGCTGCAGCTGGGGGAGTCAGCGGTGCAGCTGCAGGGCTTCGCCGCACCACGAAGCGAAGGCATCTGGCGGCCGGTGCGTGAGGTGCTCACCGAGTCACTCAAGAAGCAGGGCGCCAAGGTCAGTGAAGAGGAGGGGGCTCTCGGCCCAGAGCTGAGGGCCGAGATTCCGGCAGGGGAAAAGGGCAAGCGAAACGTCCGCATCCTGGGTGTCGATGGTCCTCGCTGGATGCTGCAGGGGCTCATCACGGGCAAGGCCGGTAGTGACGAAGCCGAGTACGAGCGCATGATCGAGGTGTTTCGCGCGACGGTCGTAGTTCGTGGCCAGCAGCCAATGCCTCCTCGCGACCTGCTCCCGCTGAAAGCACCGACAGCGCCGGAAACCGCAAAGCAATGACAGAAGAGCGCGAGGGGGAAGACGCGCTGCGAAGAGCGATCTCCGGCTCGCGTCTCGGTGGACTTTCGCCGGATGAGAAGCCATCAGCGGGTGCCATCCTGCAGGCGATGGGCGGCATCCGAGGCCTGATCGAATCGATCGTGCCAGGTTTCACGTTCCTCGTTCTCTACACGATCACGCGCGACGTCTGGATTTCCGTGCTCGTGCCACTGGGTCTCTCGGTGATATTCGTTGCGCTGCGCGTCTTCACCAAGGGGCAGTCCGCCCTAGCTTTTGCGGGGCTGATCGGTGTGGGCATTTCAGCCGGATTGGCCCTGTTCACGGGTCGTGCCGAAGACAATTTCATCTGGGGATTCATTACCAATGCCGTCTTCATCGTCGTCATTCTGATCAGCCTTCTGGCCAGGCGTCCGCTCGTCGGATTCGTCACTGGACTGCTCACGGAGAAACCCTACGCCTGGCGCACTGATGCTGCGAAGCGCCGAGTGAGCTTTGTGGGGACCCTGTTGCTCTTGACGGTCTTCGCAGCGCGACTCGCGGTCCAGGTTCCGCTCTACTTCGTGGGGGAGAGCGGTGTGCAAGCGCTGGCTGCGACCAAGCTGGTCATGGGGTTGCCCCTGTACGGAGCAGCACTCTGGGTTGTTTGGTTGATGGTTCGGAGTGTCATGAGAACCGATGACCAGGAAAATAAGGTATCTTGACATCAAGATAGTTTCCGAAGTTCGCCGTCGCGACGTAGACTGGCCACGAGCTTCGAACAACGAAGGAGTCCCCGTGTCGAACATCAATAGCTTTGGCGCTGAGAGCACGATTGCTTCCAGCGGCAACGAATACCGGATCTGGCGCATCGACTCGGTCAAGGGTCATGAGACCCTGCCGTTCAGCCTTAAGGTGCTGCTGGAGAATCTGCTGAGGACGGAAGACGGTAAGAACGTCACCAAGCAGCAGATCGAGGCGCTCGGGGCCTGGGAGGCCGACTCAGAGCCGAACACCGAGATTCAGTTCACGCCTGCGCGCGTCATCATGCAGGACTTCACCGGAGTCCCCTGCATCGTCGACCTCGCAACCATGCGTGAAGCGGTTGGTGAACTCGGCGGTGACCCGACGAAGATCAATCCGCTCGCGCCCGCCGAGCTCGTCATCGACCACTCCGTCATCGCGGATCTGTTCGGACAGCCGGATGCTTTCGAACGCAACGTCGAGCTCGAGTACGAGCGAAACGGCGAGCGCTACCAGTTCCTGCGCTGGGGGCAGACGGCGTTCGACGACTTCAAGGTCGTTCCTCCCGGCACCGGCATTGTCCACCAGGTGAACATCGAGCACCTTGCACGCGTCACCATGACGCGTGAGGTAGACGGTGTTCAGTCTGCCTATCCGGACACGTGCGTTGGCACCGACTCGCACACCACCATGGTCAACGGTCTCGGCGTTCTCGGCTGGGGCGTCGGTGGCATCGAGGCGGAGGCCGCCATGCTCGGTCAGCCGGTTTCCATGCTCATCCCGCGCGTCGTCGGCTTCAAGCTCACCGGCGAGATTCCCATGGGCGTTACGGCAACCGACGTGGTTCTCACGATTACCGACATGCTCCGCCAGCACGGCGTCGTGGGTAAGTTCGTGGAGTTCTACGGAGAGGGAGTCGCATCGGTGCCACTGGCGAACCGTGCGACGATCGGCAACATGAGCCCAGAGTTCGGCTCGACAGCAGCGATGTTCCCCGTCGATG
The DNA here is from genome assembly GCA_019115685.1 of Candidatus Agrococcus pullicola. Lineage (GTDB taxonomy): Bacteria > Actinomycetota > Actinomycetes > Actinomycetales > Microbacteriaceae > Agrococcus > Agrococcus pullicola. The sequence goes on along the minus strand of DXDC01000157.1, from coordinate 4 downwards.
ACGT
>DXDC01000156.1 GCA_019115685.1 Candidatus Agrococcus pullicola | reverse complement strand
ATCACACTCGGGATCACGGCAGCTTCGATTGGCGTCCACGCAGTCGTTGTGCGTACGCCTGCGCGCGTTGTATTTACGCTCCCGAAGGCGTGGCGCCGCCGCATTCTGAGGGAGGGACGTTAATGGACCTGTGGGTCGACACGCGGTGGGAAGGGCGCCACGGGATCGGACGCTACGCGCGCGAAGTATGTTCGCGGCTGGCGATGCCCTGGAAGGAGCTTGATGTCACGGGTTCACCTGCGTCGCCATTAGGAGCGATCGCGCCGGTGCCGCGAGGTCTCATCTACTCCCCGGGTTATAACGCATTCCTCCGCGCTGAGCGACAGGTCTTGACCATCCACGACCTGATTCATTTTCAGACGAGCTGGCCGCAGCGGGCGAAGTACCGCGCCTTCTACGACCTCGTGATCAAGCCCGTAGTCAAGCGTGCAGGCGTGGTAATCACCGTGTCAGAGACGTCCCGTCGCGCGATCAGTGAGTGGCTCCGCGATGACTCCGTAGAAATCGTGAACGCGGGAATTGGCGTCTCCCCGGCGTTCCATGCGGACGTGATTGCAGCGTCTGCGCCCGAGTCTTACGTCATGTACGTGGGGAATATGCGCCCGCACAAGAATCTCAGCGTTGTCCTCGACGCTCTGATGCACGTCCCGGGCTTGCGCCTCCGGGCGCTTCTCCCGCCGCGGGAACATCATGAGGCGCACAATGCATTTCGCGCGCGCGGAATCGACGACCGCGTGGACCTCTTGACAGACCTTACCGACGACGAGTTGGCAGCCCAGTATCGCGGTGCCGCTGCAACGGTGATGCCGTCACTCATCGAGGGTTTCGGCCTGCCCGCGCTGGAGAGTCTCGCGGTCGGTACTCCGATCATTTACTGGGTCGGTTGCGCTGCCGTCGCAGAGACTGTCGGGCACAACGGAACCGCCGTCACGGGCGCGAAATCGACAACGGAGTGGGCTGATGCCCTGAACTCTGCCCTGGTGCATCCCAGAAAAGTGAGCGGCCTCGACAAGGCGTACTCCTGGGACGTCACCGCAGACGTCGTGAACTCGACACTCGCGACCGCTTAGCTCTGGGTTGATCGCTTCCGTGTCGGTGGGAGCCATCGGAGGTCGCTTGAACGGCGCCTTGTCCTCGCGGGGAGGCTTCCAGGGAGCGGCGGCCTGCACCGATACACTTCCACAGTGACTCATGTGGGGGATAGATCGAACGAAGGGGAACCGTTGGCGCGTAACTCGAGCCGCTCGGTGGCGATACTCGGCACGCGCGGATATCCGAGCTATTACGGTGGATTTGAGACCGCTGTGCGACGGATCGCGCCATACCTCGCTGACCGCGGCTGGGATGTCACCGTCTACGCGCGTCCGGACGGTGTCGTCATGGACGACCCTCTCCGCGATCCCCGTGTCAGGACGGTACTCACGCGGGGACTCGAGTCGCGCTCGCTGAGCACGTTGACGTACGGCTTCACCTCGGCGCTGAGCACAGCACGCCGTCGACCCGATGTTGCGCTCGTGATGAATGTGGCGAACGGCTTCTGGTTGCCGCTCTTGCGCACCATGCGCATCCCGTCGGTCGTCAATGTCGACGGCATCGAATGGGAGCGCGACAAGTGGAGCCCTCTCGGGCGACGCGTCTTCCGTATGGGCGCTTCGATGACCGCCACACACGCTTCACGGTTGGTGTTCGATGCGGAAGCGATTGCGGCCCATTGGCGAGACAATTTCGGCGCCGACGGCGACTTCATTCCGTACGGCGGCGATGAACGCGAGCAGTTGCCGATTGAGCCGGGGTTGCAACATCGCGAGTACGCGCTCATGGTCGCGCGCTTCGTTCCGGAGAATACGGTCGCAGAGTTCCTAGAAGCGGCTGTCACACTCAGCGAGAATCACGACGTCGTCATCGTTGGCTCTTCGGGATATGGCGGCGAGTTCGATGATAAAGCGGCTGCAATCGCCCGTGACCACGACCGCATACATTGGCTCGGCCACCTGCGCGACGACGACCGTCTCCACTCCCTGTGGCAACATGCGGGTGCCTATTTCCACGGGCACAGCGTGGGAGGGACAAACCCCGCCCTCGTTCAAGCGATGGCGTTGGGCGCGCCGATCGTGGCGCGCGAAACTGTCTACAACAGTGAGGTCCTCGGCACAGACGGGGGCGTACTTGTGCACCCCACACCGGACGAGATTGTGCGAGGCGTCGAAAAGGTCATCACGTCGCCGGCCATTCAAGAGGAACTCAGCATTGCCGCGAAGACTAGGTTCAAGACGCACTACACGTGGGATGGAGTGTGCGCTGCGTACGAGGACAGCCTAACTGCGGCAATCGACGCTACCCGTCCGAAACAACGCTAGATATGGGAGCCGTGCGATGAGCATTCGCGCCAAACTTGTCGACGACCAGCGCGAACGCGCGCGGCTGGCAGGCATCGGAAACTGGCGACGTCTGAGTTGGCAGCTCGCCACCAAGGTCGGTCCCATGGCTGTGCGTGGACTCATCGCACGACTGTCGCTGGGTTCGGCGACTGGCCTTCCCCTCATCGGGCGCGGCGTACGTATCCGAAATCGCCACCTGGTGCATGTGGGGCGCAACCTCATCGTCGAAGACTTCGCGGAGATTCAGGGCCTGAGCAGCGACGGCATCACGATCGGGGACGATGTATCGATTGGCTCCGGTTCCCTGATCCGCCCCAGCAGCTACTACTCGCGAGAGATCGGACGCGGCTTGGTCATGAAAGCCGGCAGCAGCCTGTCCCCCGGTTGTTACATCGGTTGCTCTGGCGGCATCACCATCGGCGAGAAGACGATGGTGGGCCCCGGCGTTCGTCTGTTCGCCGAGAACCACTCGATGGGCGATACTTCGGTGAGTGTCAAGGACCAAGGAGTCGAATGGGGCGAGATCGTCATCGGTGATGGCTGCTGGATCGCGAGTGGTGTCACCGTGACCGCGGGCGTCACCATCGGGGATGGCGCTGTCATCGCCGCCGGGGCAGTTGTGACGCGTGATGTGCCTGCGTTCGGTGTATACGGCGGAATACCCGCGCGGCCTCTCCCAACAGCGAAGAAGCAATCGTGACGCGCCGTCGCTCGCGTCGGCCGAGGATCGTCGTCATTCACCCGTCAGATGAGCTGTACGGTGCCGATAAAGTTCTCCTCGAAGCGCTCAGGACAGCACCGGCTGACGCCGACCTCGAGGTTTGGTTACCGACCGACGTGGACTACCCGCGCCGTGAGCTGTCACAGCTGCTCACAGCCCGCGCCATCACTGTCAAGCACAAACCGCTCGCCATTCTTCGGCGCGCATATATGCAGCCGATCGGCCTGCTGAAGATCCTCGGACGGCTCGTGGCCACTGCCGGGAGTCTGCTACGCCACCGCCCCGACCTCGTATACGTGAACACGTCTGCTGCAGCCCTCTACCTCCCGATCGCGCGTGCCTCGCGGGCACGAGCGGTCTTGCACCTCCATGAGTACATCTCCGGGGCGACGAAGATCGTCTTGCCATTCGTCCGCGCCGCTGACACGATCATCGCCGTGAGCCAAGCGATCACCGAACCGCTGCCCGCCGCAGTCAAGGGCAAGACACGAGTCATCTACAACGGCTTCGACCTCCCGACCCCGTCAGAGCTCCCAACATTCGAGCGCGGCATTCAGTGCGTAATCGCCAGTAGATGGAACGCGTGGAAGGGCCACGACACTCTGCTCGCGGCGTGGGCAGAGCTTTCCCGGGACGACCTGCATCTGCGCATTCTTGGCGCCGCGCCGCACAGCGGGGCGTCGGTCGACGTCGAAAGGCTCGTCGCTTCCTTGCCGAACGGACGAACCGTTGATCTTGTCGGTCAATCTGATGACACGTGGGGCGCGCTCGACACCGCCCACGTGGTGTTGGTCCCGAGCACGCAGCCCGACCCTCTCCCCACGATCGCGATCGAGGCCCTCGCTGCCGGACGTCATGTCATCGGGAGCGACCTCGGGGGGTTGCCCGAGATCGTCGGAGAAAGCGGATCGCTAGTCGCGGCCAGCGACGTCGGGGCATGGGCTGCGGAGCTTCAGGCACTCAACGAGAACGAAATCCGAACGAGCGCAGCCACCGCGCGCGCACGGTTCAACCAGATGTTCGCTCGTTCAAGGTTCGATGACGAGATCCAGGAGGAGTTGTGGACGTAGTTCCCCCGGGTACACGTGCCGCGCACAGCCAAGAACGCAAGCCGGGATTCAGGGCTCCGGCGCTCAACGCGACCGCATCGACAATCACTCTCGCACTGATCGCAGCAGTTGTGATCAGTTCGTTCCTCGGCCGAACAAGGTTCGAGGTGATTGGCTACAACGTCCGCCTCGAACAGATCGCACCCGTTGTGCTCGCCGGATGGATGATCGTGTATCCGCGACTGCGGACGTCGTTCTTCAGCACACTGCGTCACCCCGTGGTCGTTCTATTCTCGATCTTCCTCGCATGGAACGTCGTCAGCACGCTGCTCTTCTCACCGGATTACACGTGGAGTGCGTCGATCATCGCCTGGCTGGCCATCGATCTACTCCTGCTCATGTCGATCATGGCGCTACGCACGGGCGCCACACTCGCATTCACGCTCGGCGCCTCAACAGTCGTACCGTGGGCTCTGCTCGGAGTCGCGGTCTTCATCCTTGCTAACGTCACAAACGGCGCTTTCAGTTTCGGAGTCGCGTTCGACTGGTTGTATGAGATCTACGTCGCACGTGTAACGGCAATCGAGGCGAACATCTTCGCTTCGATCCTGATGGTGTGGGGCATCTTCTCGATCACACGTCGCCGGATGTCGTGGTGGTGGATCCTCCTCCAATGCGTAGCTATACCTCTGGGCCTCTTAGCATCACAGACGCGGACAGCCGTCGTCAGTATGGTGGGCGGCCTGCTTGTGTTCGCAGTTCTCGCGCTCATCATGACCGAAGGCGGGTGGCGCTCCAAGCTGACGCGAGTCGCTCCGGCGATGGCGCTCGTCGTCTCGCTCGTCGGCTCCTACGGAGCTGTTGCGCTCATCGAGACCGCTGCGACACCCCGCACCGCGCAGACGCCCACCGCCGCGTCAGAGACGCTATCGACACGCGGGGATCGCGGCGCGCCGCCCTACGAACCTGGCAGTCAGGAGAGGATCGAGCCTCAATCGGCGGTCACCGCAGTCATAGCCGGAGCAACTTCAAGCGCAGCACCGACGACCGTCGGCAGTACCGCATCGTCGACGGCGTTGGGGGCAGCTGATCCTGACCCGACGCCAACACCGCCCCCGGCGCAATATGTACCGGATCCGACCGATCCCAACCGACAGAACAAGATCGGCGACCTTCGCTTCGAAGGTGGAACGATCGGTTTTCGTATCGCCGTCGCACAGGTCGCAGCAGAGGATATGGCCGGCGTCAATTTGTGGTTCGGCAACGGCACAAACACCTTCGGGCTTCGCCATGACCAACCGAATACATCGACGCCGACGACAGGGCACATCATCATGTTGCCAGTGCAAGTGCTCTACGATGCTGGCATCGTCGGCCTCGCGTTGCTGCTGGGATTGTTCGTCGCGGTTTTCGCCTGGACGCCGCGTGACAGGAAGCCGATCGCAGCTGGTGTACTTGCGTCGTTCTTGGTCTCCTCGACGCTCACGAGCTTCTTCTGGTTTGCGATCACGTGGATCATGATCGCTGTTCTTCTCCGGCCCGCTGACGGGGATGAGTCGCGAATTGTCACCGTCGTCCGGAGCGTCATCGCGTCCCGAAAGGCTGGTCGCTCTTGAGTTCTCTCGACACTTTCGACGTCGTCATTCCCGCATATAACTCGCGAGAGCAGGTGTCCAACGCCGTATCGAGCGCTTTCGCTGCCGGTGCCGATCGAGTGATTGTCGTGGACGATGGCTCCACTGATGACACGGCTGAGGTCGCGCGCCGTGCTGGCGCCGAGGTGGTATCGCAGAAGAATGCCGGCGCGGCTGCCGCTCGGCGTTCCGGATTGCAATCGGTGGCTGCCGACCACGTCATCATGCTCGACGCGGATGATCAACTGGTGCCGGAAGGCGTGGCGACATCGCGTGAAAGTCTCGCCGATGACCCCGAACTGTCTGCCGTCGGCGGCAGCGCAATCGGCGTATTCGCGGATGGGCGCGAAGCTCCGGTCGTCGCCAACGACCGGACGCCGAGCCTGCAGTCCCTGCTGAGCCAGGGGTTCGCGCCAGTGCCGCCAGCATGCATCGTGTGGCGCACCGACCTGCTCAAACGTGCCCTGTTCGAGGCCGAACCTGAACCACTCTTGCCACGGTACGCGGAAGATTACGAGATGATGGTGCGCGCAGCAATGCAGGGACCATTGCGCTTCCACACCGATCCGGCTGCCATCTATTCACTCGAGGGCGGCAAGTCGATGCAGGATCCGCGTCGCAGCATCCGCTCCGTTGCGCATACACGGCAATATTACTCCCAGCATATCGGCATTTCCGTACCGCGCTGGTCGCAGCGACAAGTGGAGGCGCGCGCAGCTCTTCGACTCTATAAAAACGCCACCGCGTGGCCGCAACGCATTCGTTACCTTTCTAAGGCGTTCGCGAATGACCCGCGCAGTATGGCGTCCCTGGGACTGAAACGCCTATCCCGAAAGTTCAGGTGAGCGCTACGAACGGGAACGCGTGGGGCGTCGGGCGTCATGCCCATGCTGCATTCACACGTCAAGTGCCGAGCACTCGCCAGCCCTGGTGAGGATGCTCGGCGCATCCGGGCCGCTGTGCCCCTGACCCGACACGTTTTCGCAGGAGGGAGCGAATGTGCTGACCAAGTCGTCCGCCCTAGGTCGGCTCCCTTTCCGCACGAATCGAGCTCCTCGTCGAGCTCCTAAGCTACGCTGCTCCGCGACGTGATTCCGTATAGACCCTTGCCAGAGCTAGCTGTGATGTCCAGGGACGTTGTTCTGCCCCCGCGCGCAATGACACCGTGCTGATTCAAGAAGCATCTGTCCAGACCGCTCACCATTGAAGGCATGTAGAGTTTGGGGCATGTCGAGTCCCGAATCAGACAGGTCAGGGGTTGTCGGTCACACCG
>DXDC01000155.1 GCA_019115685.1 Candidatus Agrococcus pullicola | reverse complement strand
CGGGGCATCGTGCTACTGGGTAGCGGAAGATAGCTGACCGGGCAGAGCGCACGCGGGCGGGATCTTCCGGCCCCCAGCGCAGATGTTTCTCCGTGCCTGAATGCGGTGGAGTTCCGATTTAACGTGTGATGTTGGGCTGGCCCGAAATGCTGTCGTCAGCGAATCACGCAATCTTGAGTACGGCCCGGACGTGACTGTCTGTGGCGGGATCCGAGAGCGCGAAACCCGCAGATCGGAACAGCCCCTGGGACGCGGTGTTCGAAGCCAAGATGTCCGCGCGGACCGAATGTGCGCCCCATAAGAGGGCCTCGTCGAGGACGCCATGCAACGCAACTTTGGCCACGCCCGTACCGCGAGCGGTTCTAGCGAGCCAGATCCCAGTCTCGAGCTCGCCCTCAGTCTCAGTCAGTTGAAGTCGCACTGCACCGATCGGATCGCCGTCGTGAAGGACCGCCCAGGTCGCTTCGCCCGCAGTTCCGTCCAGACCAGCACGTCGCGAACGGTGGTACTCCTTAAACCACGCGACGCGACGCGGCGTCCAACTGTCGTCCGGCGTCAGTGGGGGAGTGACCTCCCCGGCGTCCGCATCCGATGTCGCGACAGCCGTGAGTCGCTCGAGGATCTGCTCGTCGACCGGGATGAGCCGGACGAGACGCTGCACTTCCATGCGTGCAAGCGTAATCGTTGCGGCGAACCGCACTCCTTTGCTGCGGCGTGAAGAGTGCCGCCTCGGTCGCATGATGCATGACGCCGTGAGCAGCTCGATGTGGCGACATGGCTGTACGTACCGGAACGCGGTGGAATGGAGATTTTCGCTTTAACATCTGCGGGCGCGGTTAGCCGGTGTCGGATCGGGCAGCAATCGAGGCACCAGCCTGACGAAGGCGACCATGACGACCAGTTCGACCAAGGTCCGCGGGTTGCCGGTCGCCTGAGCGCGCTGAGCGCGGGCATGGAGCAGTTCGCGCCGTGGCGGTCCTTCGATGGCGAGCACCTCCTCGAGGTCGAGCGCGCAGGAACCCGGCTGGTCGTGCATTTACACCAAGACCGACGGCTCCGCGCATCGGCCGCGCGACCTCGTCCCGACCGAGAGAGACTGCTGCTCGTTCGTGGACTGGGAGATCGACGACGACAACGCCGACTTGCGCCTCGTCGTCACCGGCACCCCGGATCAGCTCGCCGCGCTGAGCGTCGGATTGCCCTACTTGCGCCGTCCAGCGCTCCTTCCGCCCCGGCGGGCCACCGTCGCTGGTTGCACCACTGTATCGAATGATGTCAATATAGAGGCATGTCTAATCAAGCGGCGACTGCTGCACCTCCCGCGACGCGACGGCTCTCGACCTTGGACCGGTGGCTGCCCGCCTGGATTGGCCTGGCGATGGTCGCCGGCCTGCTGCTCGGCCGCCTCGTTCCAGGCGTCTCCGGCCTGCTGTCCCGACTGGAGGTCGGCGGGATCTCGGTGCCGATCGCGCTGGGTCTGCTGGTGATGATGTACCCGGTGCTCGCGAAGGTCCGCTACGACAGGGTCGCCGCCGTCACCGGCGACAAGAGGCTGCTGATCTCCTCGCTGGTGCTGAATTGGCTCGCCGGCCCGGCGATCATGTTCGCACTCGCCTGGGCCTTCCTGCCCGACCTGCCCGAGTACCGCACGGGCCTGATCATCGTCGGCCTCGCCCGGTGCATCGCGATGGTGGTGATCTGGAACGACCTGGCCTGCGGGGACCGGGAGGCGACCGCGGTGCTGGTCGCGATCAATTCGGTGTTCCAGGTCGTGATGTTCTCGGTGCTGGGCTGGTTCTACCTCGCCGTGCTGCCCGGTTGGCTGGGCCTGGACACGCAGGGACTGGACGTGTCCGTCGGCCAGATCGCGCTCAACGTCTTGGTCTTCCTCGGCGTCCCGCTCGTCGCCGGATTCGCGTCGCGCTGGATTGGCGAGAAGCGCAGGGGACAGGAATGGTACGAGGACAAGTTCCTGCCCAGGATCGGACCGTGGGCGCTGTACGGGCTGCTCTTCACGATCGTGCTGATCTTCGCCCTCCAGGGCGAAGCGATCACCTCGAACCCGCTCGACGTCGCCCGGATCGCGTTGCCGTTGCTGGCCTACTTCGCGATCATGTGGCTGGCTGGGATGCTGCTCGGCCGGGGCCTCGGCCTCGGCTACGCCCGGTCGACGACGCTCGCGTTCACCGCGGCGGGCAACAACTTCGAGCTCGCCATCGCCGTGGCCATCGGCACCTTCGGTGCCGCGTCCGGGCAGGCGCTGGCGGGCGTCGTCGGCCCGCTCATCGAGGTGCCGGTGCTCGTCGGCCTCGTCTACGTCTCGCTCTGGGCGGCCCGCGCCTGGTTCCGAACCGACCCCTACGCCGAATCGAGTGCATCATGACCACCGCCGAAATCCTCGCCGATGCCGAGGCCTGCGCGCCGTCCGTGACGCACGCGATCGGCCAGGACGCCGCCACGACAGTGGCAGCCGCGCTGAAGGCGCTCGCGGAGCCGCTCCGGCTGCGGATGCTCTCGGCGATCGCGACCGATCCTCGCGGCGAGTCGTGCGTGTGCGACCTCGCCGAGCTCGCCGAAGTGTCCCAGCCCACCGTCTCCCATCACCTGAAGGTGCTCAAGGAGACCGGGCTGCTGCTGTCCGAACGCCGCGGCACCTGGGTCTGGTACCGGATCGCCCCTGCCAGGCGGCGCGCCGTCTCCGCACTGCTCGACGCGTTCGCCCCAGCCGCGGTCGCCGACGCCGCCGGGCAGGCCGAGCCCCGCGCCCAGGCACTGCCAGACATGGACGGCCGGGTCACCCGCCTCGGCGAGGAGCTGGCCGACGAGGCGACCGGCCTCAACCGCGACCTCGTGATCGCGATCGTACGCGAGTCCTACGCGGGCCTCGCGCGCTCGGCAAAGCTGACCCAGCACATGATCCCGCTCACCGAGCGCTTCGCCAGGCAGCGCCTAGCCGACCTCGCCCGGGACCGGGCGACCGGAGTGCCGCAGGTGCTGTTCGTGTGCGTCCAGAACGCCGGACGCTCCCAGCTCGCCGCGGCCCTCGTCAACCAGCTCGCCGACGGCCGCGTGATCGCGCGCTCGGCCGGGTCGATGCCAGCGGCCGACGTCCACCCGCACGTCCGTTCCCTGCTCGCCGGGATCGAGGGCGAGGACGAGGCCGCGACCGCGTTCCCGAAGCCGCTCACCGATGACGCAGTCCGCGCCGCCGATGTGGTCGTCACCATGGGCTGCGGAGACGTGTGCCCGATCATCCCCGGCGTCCGCTACGAGGACTGGTCCGTCGGCGACCCCGCGTTGGCCTCGCCCGAAGGCGTCGAAGCGATCCGCGACGACATCGAGCGCCGCGTCCGCAAGCTCATCGCCGCACTCACTAACTGAAGGAACCGAATTGAACATGAGCGATCAGAACCCGTCGACGCAGAAGCCTTCCGTGCTCTTCGTCTGTGTCCACAACGCCGGCCGATCCCAGATGGCGGCGGGCTTCCTGCGCCACCTCGCTGGTGACCGCATCGAGGTCCGCTCCGCGGGCTCGATGCCCGCCGATCAGATCAACCCCGTCGCTGTCGAAGCGATGGCAGAGGTTGGCATCGACATCGCCGCGGAGCAGCCCAAGATCCTCACCACCCAAGCGGTGCAGGACTCCGATGTCGTGATCACCATGGGCTGCGGCGACACCTGCCCCTTCTACCCGGGCAAGCGCTACGAGGACTGGACTCTCGACGACCCCGCCGGCCAGGGCATCGACGCCGTCCGCCCCATCCGCGACGAGATCCGCGCCCGCATCGAAGCGCTGGTCGACGAACTCCTCGCGCCCGCCGACGCGCAGCGGGAGAGCCGTCGTGGGCTTTCGGTGCTGTTCGTGTGCGCGAAGAATGGCGGGAAGTCGCAGATGGCCGCCGCTCTCATGCGGCAGATCGTCGGCGACGCCGGCCAGGTTCACTCCGCGGGCACGGCACCCGGGTCCGCGCTCAACGCGCTGTCCGCGGCCTCGGTCGCGGAGGTCGGGGCGAGCATGGAGGGCGAGCGTCCCAAGCCGATCGATCCCGCACTGCTGCGCGCTGTGGACCGCGTCGTCGTGATCGGCGACGAGGCCGTGGTCGAGCGCGCGCCGGGGATGGCCGGGACCATCGAGACCTGGACGATCGACGAGCCGTCGACACGAGGGATCGAGGGCAAGGAGCGGATGCGCCTGATCCGCGACCAGCTTGCGGAGAAGGTCCGCCGCCTCGCCTCACAGCTCGTCGTCCCCTCGAAGGCCTGAGCCGGTCACGCCGTCGGTGGGACCGTGGCCTCCGCATGGAGCGGGGCGTTCGTGCGCGCGCTGACGATCATGAGCACTGTCCCGACCACGGCCAGCGCGGCGAGTACAGCGAACGCGTTCGCGTAGCCGCCTGTCGCCTCGGCCAGCGCCGCTCCGGCCCAGGGGGGCGAGGGCGGTGGTCAGCAGCACCGGCAGGCCCATGATCCCTGAGAGGTGGCCGTAGGAGCGCGGGCCCCAGCGGTCGGTGATCGCGGTCGCCTGCAGCAGGGTCGCGATCCCGCGCCCGACCCCGGCGACCATCGACGCCGCGACCAGCAGGCCGACCGGGCCCGGCACCACCGCCAGGGCGAACGTGCTCGCAGTCACCAGCACGAACACGATCGCGGTGCGCGCGACGAGGGAGGCGCGGTGCGCCAGGCCGGTGTAGGCGAGACGCCCGGCGACCTGCCCGAGGCCGCCGAGGCCGAGCACCCATGCCGCGGACTGCGCGTCGAGTCCGCGCTCGAGCATGAGTGGCACCAGCCCGAGCAGGCCCGCGTACATTGCCAACGACACCACGGTCAGTCCGGAAGCGAGCAGCCAGAACCGCGCGCTGCGCAGGACCGCGGAGGCGTGCATGCGGTCAGCGGTTAGTTCGTCGTGACGCTCCTGCGAGGGCCAGGGCCGACGCAGGAGGAACCAGTGAGCCGGGACCGTGAGGACGGCCAGCAGGACCGCGGCCAATAGATAGGTCTCCCGCCAGCCCAAGTGCTCGCCCACGGTTGCGGCCAGCGGCGCGAATACCGTGCTGGCCAGGCCGGCGACCAGAGTAAGGGTCGCCAGCGCCCCGAGGTGACGCGTGCTGAACCAGCCGGTGATCGCCGCGAACGCCGGCGGGTAGAGCACTCCGGCCATCGCAGCCCCGGCGAGCACCCAGCCGCCGATGAAGACGGGCAGGCTCGTGGAGGCGGCGATCATGACGAGGGCGGCGACGCCGAGGACCGAACCGGTAGTCATGATCGGCCGTGGCCCGTGCCGGTCGATGATCCGGCCGACAGGCACTCCGACCAGCGCCGAGACGACGAGCGCGGCGGAGAACGCCGAGGTGATGACGACCGGCGACCAGCCGGTGTCGGCGCTGATCCGCGGGGCGAGCACCGGGAAGGCGTAGTAGAGCAGCCCCCAGGAGACGATCTCGGTCACGCACAGCGCCGCCAGCACCGTCCCCAGGGACGGCCGCGCCGCTGTCGCAGGCTCAGGCAACGGCGGCACCCCGCGGTTGCCTGGAGAGCGCATCGACTACGTACTTGGCGTCGCGGTGGACCCCGCGCAGCGTGTTCGACGAGAACGAGCGCTGGAACTCCAGGCCGAGGAAGCCCAGTCCTGGGAGCCCGGTCGCGACACCCCGATCGTGCTTCGGCATGCCCGCCTGGTCGAGTACGTCGACGGAGCGCAGGTACGGCAGGT
>DXDC01000154.1 GCA_019115685.1 Candidatus Agrococcus pullicola | reverse complement strand
AGTTCATCGGCTTGAGGTAGTAGTCGACGCCCTGCTTCGTGATGTTGCCGTCTTCGTCACGCTCTTCGTCCATGCGCAGCGGTGGCCAGATGCCGTCCGCGTACGTCACCAGGTGATTCGAAGTTACGAAGAGGTCGCGCTTGGTGATGTGCGGGGTGTAGACGTAGTTGTACCCCTCTTCGATGTGTCGCTTGCGCGCGTGCTGTTCCATCTCGCCGCGTGCGATGGAACCGCGCGGATGCCACACGGAGAGCCCGGAGCCGATCTCCTCGGGGAAGGAGAACAGGTCGAGCTCACGACCAAGCTTGCGGTGGTCGCGTTTCGCGGCCTCTTCGAGCCGGTGCTGGTGGGCGCGCAGCTCATCTTTGGTCGGCCAAGCGGTGCCGTAGATGCGCTGCAGTTGAGGGAGGTCGGTCTTGCCGCGCCAGTACGCTCCGGCGACCCGGGTGAGCGCGAACCCGTTACCGATCATTCTCGTGTTGGGCAGGTGCGGTCCGCGGCAGAGATCCTTCCAGACGGTTTCGCCGGTCTTGGGGTCGACGTTGTCGTAGATGGTGAGTTCGCCTGCGCCGACCTCGACCGATGCACCCTCAGCGGCTTTATCGGCATTCGGGCCCTTGAAACCGATGAGCTCGAGTTTGTATGGCTCGTCGGCGAGTTCTTCGAGCGCTTCGCTCTCCGAGACGACACGGCGCATGAACCGCTGTCCGGACTTGATGATGCGCTGCATTTCGCTCTGCAGCGCTTTGAAGTCGTCCGGGGAAAACGCGGGATCGACATCGAAGTCGTAATAGAACCCGTCTTGGATGGGCGGGCCGATACCGAGCCGCGCCTGCGGATTCAGCTTCTGCACCGCCTGCGCCAAAACGTGCGCTGCCGAGTGACGAAGAATGTCGAGACCGTCAGCGCTGTCGATCGTGACCGGCTCGGGCGTCGTTCCTTCTGGTACCTCGCGGGCAAGATCGAGCAGTTCTCCGTCGATGCGCATGGCTACGACGGACCGGTCCTTGAAGAGATCGAATCCTGTGGTCACCCGTCTATCGTAGTGCTCAAGCTGCAGAGTAGAACGCGAGGCACCCGCGCATGTCTGTCACCGGCATCGCTCATCAGAAAGCGAGCGCTTCAGGCTCCGGCCCCAGCTCGATGGTTCTCTGGCCAGGGACTCGGAAGTCGTTGGCGCGATACGCGTCATAGTCGAAGTTCTCGCATTCCTCGTAGCCGAGTCGGTGGTACTCGTAGAAGCCGTCCCAGTCTTCGTACCCATCGCCCAGGTCATGGTCGAGAAACGCATCGGCCATCGCCATACCGAGCCTGTGACCAACGAAGAATCCGCCCATTGCAAGTAGATTGGCGTTGTTCGCGGTGGCTGCGCGTTTTGCACTGGCCATCGTTTCGCAAACGGCAGCGTGCACGTGCGGGCACTTGCTCGCCGCAATGTGGATTCCCATCCCGGACCCGCAGAACGCGAGGGCCTTCTCGAACGTGCGCTCTGAGATTTGCGCGCCGACGAGAAAACCGACCCTGTGGTACATGGGAAGGTCGTTGCTCTGTTCGGGAGTCAGGTCGGCGACTGACCATCCCCGCAGTTCCAGGTGTCCTTTCACGGCTTCCTTGAGCTCGAATCCCGCAAAATCGGCACCGACCACCACGTGTTTGTCTTTCGCCATGAGCATGAATGAGACCTCCTTGTCGAGTTGCCTCTCAGGCTAGCCGCTGCACGAAGGTGTCGAGCTGGGAGGCCCTTCATCCGAGCGATTCCAGTTGCTTGTTATCTCCCCCGTACCGTCAGAAACCAAGCACGACGGCACGAATCGCCAAAAATCAAGCAAGTCGGACACTGTGCGTTCGCAACAGACTGATCGACTCGTTCAAACAAGGCCCGTGACCTTTCCCCGCGACCTCTCGTAACCTTGGCAATATGCAATCGATCAAGAACGCAGCGGCGGTGTCGGCTCTCGCAGTTGCGTCGCTCGTACTCGCCGGATGCGCGTCAGCTTCCGCGCCCGATCTCTCCCCCACGCCCACTGAGGCGCCCGAGCAATCTGCGGCGACAGCGGAAGAGATGGAGTTGCCCGAACTGATCGAAACAACGCCTATCAGCGTCGATGAATACGTGGCTGCGTTCGGTGATGCGACAGGCTGGTCGGGCGTCGCAGGTGTGCAAGAGGAGTACCGTCAAGCGGCAGCTTCCTTCCCTCTGCCGCTCCCCGACGGCTACGGCTTCCCCGCTGACCTCGAAGTCTATGAAGATCCTGACGAGCCCGACGCGCAGTGGGAGGCCGGCAATGGAACCGTTCAGGCCTTCTTCTTCTGGTCCGGTGCAACAGCTACTGCCGCATACGCTGCTCACGAACGCGGTGATGCCGAAACGGCGGCGAACTATCTCGATATCTTCGAGGAAGGCTGGGCCAGCCCAGTGCGGAGCATGTATGTCGATCCGGAGTCACCGGGGGCTGACAGTCCATACATTCTGCACGCATTACCCGCCGCACGCGGCGGCAACTTCGACACCATGCTTGAAGTGGACATCTATCCATTCCTCGACAACCCGGCCAATCGTGCGATCGCTACCGCCGCAGGCGATATCGTCTAGCTGATACTAAGCAAGCCGCGCGACAAATTCGAGAACGCTTGAAGTGGAAAATGGTCAATGTTGTCGACATTCCCATGGCAGTTCTCACCCGCGTGCCCGCATGTGCCCGGACAACGTCCGGGGCTCTTAGTGGCGCAAGATCTTGGTATTGCAGGTATATTGCACGACACGTCCTAGACAGGCGAAAAACCCCGATCTTACCGGGGCATTGTCGTGCGCGATACTGGGATTGCGAGTGACCTCCAAAGCGGACGCGGTGAGCGTTCGCGCGGTCGTCAGCGCCGAGCCACGCCAGAGGCGTAGCGAGGGGTGACCGCAGGGCACTGGTTCGCAGCATCTGCCGCCTATAGTCGAGACAAGCCCCGGCAACAGCCGGGGCTCATGTTCGTGCGCGATACTGGGATTGCGCGCGACCTCTGGGAGCGGACGCGGACAGTGTCCGCTCGGTCGCCAGCGCCGAAGCACGCATCCAGCGAGGTGAGGGGTGACCGCAGGGTCACTGGTTCGCACACTAAGCAACCGAAGACGAAACAAGCCCCGGCGAATGCCGGGGCTCATGTCAGTGCGCGATACTGGGATCGAACTAGCGCAGATCTCTCCATGGCGGACGCGTCAGCGTTCGCCGAAATCTGCGAGGTCACTGGCCGAGAGACCAGTAGCGCAAACGAAAAAGCCCTCCGGCAGG
>DXDC01000153.1 GCA_019115685.1 Candidatus Agrococcus pullicola | reverse complement strand
CGAACGCCCGCAGCGAAACCAGAACCGACGACAATGAGGCGACGACGGAGACGACGCCGGGGCCGGCGAACGTCACACCCTTGCGCCGAGCGCCGCAGCAGGTGAACGAAATGCAGGAAATTCTGACGGTGCACCCGCGCCAGTACAAGGACGCAAAAGAGATTGCCGGTGCGTTCCGGGACGAAATCCCCGTCATCATCAATCTCTCGCAGATGACAGACAGCGATGCCCGTAGGTTGATCGACTTCGCTGCTGGCTTAACGCAGGGCCTCAACGGCAAGATCGAGCGAGTCACGACCAAGGTATACTTGCTTTCACCCGAGTCGGTTACCGTTTCGGGCTCTCGTGAATCGGAACACGACACCGATTCTTCAGTCTTCAACCACTAGGGGGACGGTCTGTCCGTCGTCGGATTGGTGATCTTTTGGATCACCAGGGTGTACTTCTACATTCTTTGGGGAAGAGTCATCATTGATTTGGTGGCCGCTCTCAAGCGGGATTGGAAGCCGAAGGGGTTCATCCTCGCAATCTCGATATTCCTGTTCAAGCTCACTGACCCTCCAGTCAAGTTCTTGCGCCGGTTCATCAAGCCTGTGCGCATCGGTCAGGTCAGCCTCGACCTTTCCGTTCTGATTCTCTTCATTGCTCTCATCATTCTGATGAATGTTGCGTCACTCATCGCCATGATGTGACCTGCCAGCGCGAGCGGGTAAGGTGTGTTGAGCACGTTTACGACATCGAAAGGCACGGACATGGCACTCACGCCTGACGACCTCCTCACCAAGCGTTTCGAGGAAACGCGTTTTCGCGACGGTTATGACCAGGACGAGGTTGACGACTTCCTCGATCTCGTCGCGAACGACTGGCGATCCGTCATCGCGGAGCGCGATGCGCTCAAGGAGGAGAACGAGCAGTTGAAGGCGCAGATCTCCGGCGGTGCCGCGGAAGCTGCCGCTCCATCTGCTCCCGCTCCCATCGACTCCGCACCCGCCGCGCCGGAATCGGCAGAGGGACAGCAGGCATCCGCGCCGGAAGGTGCTGACTACCAGCCATCCGCTGACTCGAGCGTGAGCCTGCTCGCGATGGCGCAGCGTCTTCACGACGAGCTCGTCACCGAAGGTGAAACCAAGCGCGACAGCCTCGTGAGTGAGGGCGAGCAGCAGCGCGACGAACTCATCAGCACCGCTCAGAACGAAGCGAAGCGGTTGGAAGACCAGGCGCTTGCGCGTTCCGAGGAGCTTCAACAGCAATTCGAGACGCAGAAGGCGTCGCTCGAACAGCAGCGCTCGGACCTGCAGGAGAAGATCGACGAACTCAAGAGCTTCGAGCGCGACTACCGTCTTCGCCTGCGCGGCTACATCGAGAGCCAGCTGCGCGACCTCGACCGCACGTCATCGCTCGGCAACGTCGCTGTCGACGGCGACAATAGCAACTGACTCCGGTGACGGAGGGCAGCCCGGTCAAACCCGCGCGGTCGGTCTCATGGTGGCACCTTGTGCTGCTGTTCGCGGTTGCCGCTATCGTCTGGACCTTCGACTTCCTCTCGAAAGAGTGGATTCTCGCCAACTTTCAAGAAGGAGAGTCTCGGCAGGTCCTGGGGGAGGCCCTCCGTTTTACGTTCGTAAGGAACCCCGGGGCGGCGTTCTCGCTCGCGAGCGGCATGACCTGGATCTTCACGATCCTGGCAGCAGCAGTCGCGATCGGTATCGTCGCCGTCGCTCCGCGGCTGCGGTCTATCGGCTGGGTGCTCGTTCTGGGAGGTCTGCTCGGTGGCACGACCGGCAACCTGTTCGACAGGCTCACTCGGGAACCCGGTGCGCTCCAGGGGCACGTCATCGACTTCATCCACGTGTGGGGTTTCCCCGCGATCTTCAATGTCGCCGACGTCGCAATCTGCACGGCCATGGGCGGACTGATACTCATGATGCTGCGCGGCACGAACCTGGACGGCTCCAAGGCGCGGACGGACGAGCCGGATCCTGCAGCACAAGGGGAGGAGAGCGCGACCCGTGGAGAGTAGGTTCCTGCAGGTTCCGGCAGGGCTCGATGGTGTGCGTGCCGATGCGGGCATCGCCAAGCTGCTCGGCCTGAGCCGGACAACCGTTGCCGAGGTGCTCGCTGCCGGAGGGGCGACGCTGGACGGCGCAACACTGGGGAAGTCCGACCGGCTCACAGCGGATGCCTGGCTCGACATCAGCTGGGAGCCGAAGCAGGCACCGCGGGTCGTGCCCGTCGAGGTTCCGGATCTGCATATCGTGCACCAGGATGCCGACATCGTCGTGATCGATAAACCAGCCGGCGTTGCCGCGCATCCCTCCATGGGATGGACGGGGCCGACCGTGCTCGGAGCGCTCGCGGCAGCCGGTTTCGACATCACCACGTCGGGCTCCGCCGAACGACAAGGCATCGTGCATCGCCTGGATGTCGGTACGAGCGGTCTCATGGTCGTAGCGAAAAGCGAACGCGCATACACACACCTCAAGGGCCTGTTCCGGGATCGGCAGGTGCGCAAGGTGTATCACGCCGCCGTGCAGGGACATCCGGATCCCCTGCTGGGTACGATCGATGCGCCGATCGGTCGTCACCCCGGCCACGAATGGAAATTCGCTGTTACGGAGAACGGCAAGCCTGCCATAACGCACTACGAAGCGATAGAGGCCTTCCGGCACGGGAGCCTTGTCGAAGTGCACCTCGAGACCGGCAGAACCCATCAGATCCGCGTGCACATGTCGGCGAGGCACCACCCGTGCTTCGGCGACACGATGTACGGAGCGGACCCCAAAATCGCAGCATGGCTCGAGCTCGACCACCAGTGGCTGCACGCGCTCGAGCTCGGATTCGAACATCCGAACGGGGAAGAAGTCTCGTTCAGTGCGGCGTATCCGAAAGAACTCGAATCCTCCCTGGAGAAACTGCGCGCCGCGCACTGATGCGTCCGAGGTCCTTCGTAGACTAGGGGCAGTATGGCTGACTCATTCGCACACCTTCATGTGCATACGGAGTACTCGATGTTGGACGGGGCGGCGCACATCGGGCCGCTCGTCAAGGCTGCCGCAGACATGGAGATGCCCGCGATCGCGATGACCGATCACGGCAACATGTTCGGCGCTTACGAGTTCTGGAAGGCGGCTCGCGGAGCCGGTGTGAAACCGATCATCGGTACCGAGGCGTATCTGACGCCCGGCACGCATCGCAGCGACAAAAGTCGAGTCAAATGGGGCGACTCGTCGTCCGGTGGCGACGATGTCTCAGGCGGGGGCGCCTACACCCACATCACGCTGCTGTCGGAAACCACAGAGGGCATGCACAACCTGTTCCGGCTGTCGTCGCTCGCCTCGATCGAGGGGTACTACTTCAAGCCGAGAATGGATCGCGAACTGCTGCAGCGGTTCAGCAAGGGCATCATCGCGACGACTGGATGCCCGTCCGGGGAGATACAGACGCGTCTGCGCCTCGGACAGTACGAGGAGGCCGTGAAAGCAGCAGGGGAATTTCAGGACATCTTCGGCAAAGAGAACTACTTCCTCGAGCTCATGGACCACGGGCTCGACATCGAGCGCAGGGTGCGCGACGACTTGCTGCGCCTTGGCAAAGAGGTGGGCATCCCGTTGCTCGCCAGCAACGACCTGCACTACACGCACGCGGACGACGCGAAGAGCCACGACGCGCTCCTGTGCGTTTCCACCGGCTCGACGATCAACGACCCCGGTCGTTTTAAGCTCGACGGCGGCGGCTACTACCTGAAATCGCCCGCCGAGATGCGCCAGATCTTCCGAGACCTGCCGGAAGCCTGCGACAACACGCTTGCCATCGCCGAGCGGTGCAGCGTCGAGTTCGACGAGACGGCGAACTACATGCCTCGTTTCGACGTGCCTGACGGCGAAAGCGAGCAGTCGTGGTTCGTGAAGGAAGTGCAGCGCGGCCTCGAGGAACGGTACGGCGGTAATGTTCCGAATGCCGCCCAGGAGCGTGCGAACTACGAAACCGATGTGATCCTCTCGATGGGGTTCCCCGGATACTTCCTGGTGGTCGCTGACTTCATCAACTGGGCGAAGGACCAGGGGATTCGAGTCGGACCGGGCCGTGGTTCCGGCGCGGGATCGATGGCGGCCTATGCGCTCGGAATCACCGGCGTTGACCCGTTGGATCACGGCCTCCTGTTCGAGCGGTTCCTGAACCCCGAACGCGTTTCCATGCCCGACTTCGATGTGGACTTCGATGAGCGCAGGCGTGGCGAGGTGATCAAGTACGTCACCGACAAATACGGCGTCGACCGCGTCGCGCAGGTCGTCACCTACGGCACGATCAAGACGAAGCAGGCGCTGAAGGATTCCGCCCGCGTGCTCGGGCATCCCTTCGGCATGGGCGAAAAGCTCACGAAAGCGCTGCCACCCGCGGTCATGGCGAAGGACATCCCGCTCGCGGGCATCGTCGACGAATCGCACAGCCGCTACAAGGAGGCGGGGGAGTTCCGAGCGCTCATCGACTCCGACCCGGAAGCCAAGACGGTGTTCGAGACGGCACGCGGGCTCGAAGGGCTGAAACGGCAGTGGGGCGTGCACGCCTGCGCCGTCATCATGTCGAGCGAAGAGCTGCAAAGCGTGATCCCCGTTATGAAGCGTGAGCAGGATGGCGCCATCATCACGCAGTTCGACTATCCGACCTGCGAGTCGCTCGGGCTGCTGAAGATGGACTTCCTGGGGCTGCGCAACCTCACGATCATCGATGACGCACTCGACAACGTCCAGATGAACCGGGGGCACAGGCCGGTGCTTGAAGACCTCGACTTCGATGATCGGCAAGCCTACGAACTCCTCTCGCGCGGCGATTCGCTCGGCGTATTCCAGCTCGACGGGGGGCCGATGCGGTCGCTGCTGCGTCTGCTGAAGCCCGACAACTTCGAAGACATCTCCGCGTTGATCGCGTTGTACCGCCCCGGGCCGATGGGTGCGAACTCGCACACCAATTACGCCCTGCGCAAGAACGGCATGCAGGAGATCACGCCCATCCATCCCGAACTAGAAGAACCCCTTTCAGACATCCTCGACACTACCTTCGGTCTCATCATCTATCAGGAGCAGGTGATGGCGATCGCGCAGAAGGTCGCGGGCTTCTCGCTCGGACAAGCAGATATTCTGCGCCGCGCCATGGGCAAGAAGAAGAAGGAGGAGCTGGATCGCCAATACGCCGGTTTCGAGCAGGGCATGCTCGCGGGCGGCTATTCGAAGGGCGCGGTCGAGACGCTCTGGAACATTCTGCTGCCGTTCTCCGATTACGCGTTCAACAAATCGCACTCCGCTGCCTACGGCGTCATCGCGTACTGGACCGCCTACCTGAAGGCCCACTACCCGGCCGAGTACATGGCCGCGCTGCTGACCAGCGTCCGCGACTCCCGCGACAAGATGGCCCTGTACCTGACCGAGTGCCGCAGGATGGGCATCACGGTTCTTCCTCCTCACGTCAACGAATCGAGCCAGGCATTCACCGCGGTCGGCGACGACATCCGATTCGGGCTCGGAGCTGTCCGCAACGTCGGTACGAATGTCGTTGACGGCATCATCTCGGCACGCGAGCAGGAGGGGAAGGCGACGAGCTTCCACGACTTCCTGAAGAAAGCACCCCTTCCCGTGCTCGGCAAGCGCACGATCGAGTCGTTGATCAAGGCGGGGGCTTTCGATGATCTCGGTGCGACCAGGCGAGCCATGGTCGAAGTGCACGAAGACGCCATCGATGCATCCGCCTCCGTCAAACGCAACGAGGCGCAGGGGCAGGTCGACCTGTTCGGCGACATCTTCGACGACATCGAGTCGAGCGAAAGCACGGTGCCCGACCGTCCGGAATGGACGAAGCGCGACAAACTCGCTTTCGAGCGCGAGATGCTGGGCTTGTATGTGTCCGACCATCCGCTCGCTGGGCTCGAACTCGAGCTGTCGAAGCACCAGACGCACGAGGTGCAGGCAATCGGCGAAGGCACGATCGACGGTGATTCGGTGACGATCGCGGGGCTGGTCTCCGGCATGCAGCACCGTGTCGCTCGCAATAGCGGCAACCCCTACGGCATCGTCACGATCGAGGACTTCACCGGCCAGGTCGACGTCATGCTGCTCGGGAAGACCTACACCGAGTACGGTCACGTCGTGCAGCCGGATGGCATTGCGGTCGTGCGCGCACGCGTGCGTACTCGAGACGACGGCTTCTCGCTCACCGCCAACAGCGTAGAGCTGCCGAATCTGCAGCCCGTCGACGAGACGAAACCGATTGAATTGCGCCTGCCTGAGCGGCGTGCAACGGTACGGCTTAGCCGGGAGCTCAAGTTGCTGCTCGAACGGCACCAGGGACCGACAGACGTCAAGCTCCGACTCGAACGCCCGGGAGCGGCTCGAGTGTTCGCTCTGCCGCATCAAGTGCGCGTCACACCGGATTTGTTCGGGGAGATCAAGAGTCTGCTGGGCCCCAGCGCTCTGGTGTGAGCGACGATTAGAATGGGGTAATGCTTCAGCGCCTGCAATCCGTCGTCCCACCGCGTGCCGATATTGACGTGGCCGAGGCGATGGGTCCGGCAATCGAGCTGATCGAGGACGTGCGTGTACGCGGCGAGAGGGCCCTGTTGGAACAGGCCGAGCGCTTCGATCGAGTACGCCCATCCACTATCCGTGTTCCGCAAACGGTGATCGATGCAGCTGCGGAGGCACTGGAATCGCGAGTGCGGCGCGCGATCGAGCAGACGATCGATCGGGTGAGGAGGGCCAGCGAAGCTCAGGTTCCGCCGCCTGCCATGACGCACTTCGGGCGCGGCGCCAGCGTCGAACAGCGCTGGGTGCCCGTCGAGCGAGTCGGGCTGTACGTGCCGGGCGGCAAAGCCGTGTATCCGTCGAGCGTGATTATGAACGTTGTGGCTGCGCAGGCTGCCGGCGTTGACCAGATCGCGGTAACGAGCCCGCCCCAGGCAGAACATGAGGGTTGGCCCCACCCGACCATCCTGGCGACCTGCGCACTCCTGGGTGTCCGCGAGGTGTATGCGATGGGGGGAGCGGGAGCCATAGGTGCGCTTGCCTACGGTGTGGAGAGCACCCGTTTGCGGCCTGTCGACGTCATCACCGGCCCCGGCAATGTCTTCGTTGCGGCAGCGAAACGGGCAGTAGCGGGCCGCGTCGGGATCGATGCGGAAGCCGGCCCGACCGAAATTCTCGTGATCGCGGATAGCTCGGCGAACGCAGACTTCGTCGCACGGGATCTCATCTCGCAGGCGGAACACGATGAGCTTGCCGGGAGTGTTCTTGTCACAGACTCCGAACGCCTCGCCGACGACGTCGAGGCGGCGATCGAACGCATTGTTCCGGGTTGTAAGCACGAGCAGCGCATCCGCGCGGCCCTTACGGGCAGGCAGTCGGCGATCGTCCTCGTCGACGACATCGTGGAAGGCATCGCGATCAGTAACGCGTACGCTCCCGAACACCTGCAGATCATGGTGGAAGCACCCGAAGCCGTCGTCGAGAAGATCGTCAACGCGGGCGTCGTCTTCGTCGGTGACGATGCTCCCGTCGCACTCGGTGACTACGCCGCCGGCAGCAACCACGTGCTGCCGACTGGCGGCACAGCAAGATTTGCAGCAGGTTTGAATGCGAGCGTGTTCCTGCGCGCGCAACAGGTGGTCCGGTACAGTCGCGATGGACTCTCCACGGTGAGGGAATCGATCGAGACGCTCGCGATCGAAGAGGACCTCCCTGCTCACGGAACCGCCGTAACCGCACGATTCGAGGACTGATGCACTGCCCGTTTTGCCGGAACCCGGATTCCCGAGTCGTCGATTCGCGCACGAGTGATGATGGGCTTTCGATTCGCAGAAGACGGCAGTGCACCCTCTGCGGACGTCGCTTCTCAACACTCGAAACCGCTTCGCTGCAAGTTGTAAAGCGCTCGGGCGTGCTCGAACCGTTCAGTCGGGACAAAGTCATTGAGGGTGTTCGCAAAGCATGTCAGGGCAGACCCGTCACGGATGCGGAGCTTGCGCAGGTAGCGCAGGCGACGGAGGAGGCCATCCGGGCAACGGGCGCCAGTCAGGTGCAGGCGAACGAGGTCGGGCTGGCGGTCTTACCGCCGTTGCGAACGCTCGACGAGGTAGCGTATCTGCGCTTCGCGAGCGTCTATCAGGGCTTCGATTCGCTCGAGGATTTCGAACGCGTCATCGGGGACCTCCGCGCCGACCGGGAAACGGGGGACGTATGAGCGCTTACGAGCTCTTCTTCAAGTCCGTTCTGAAGCATTCGGATACAGAGCTGGCGCACTCGGCGGCCAAGCGGATCGTCCAAGCGGCAGGCGTTGTCAGACCGGGAGTGCGAGCTGACGCTACGCTCCGTACGAAAGCGATGGGGCGCGAGTTCCCGACCCCATTCGGGATCGCTGCTGGATTCGACAAGAATGCGCAGATGGTCATTGGCCTGGGTGCGCTCGGATTCGGTCACGTCGAAGTCGGCACCGTTACACCAAGACCGCAGCCGGGAAACCCCCGACCACGGCAGTTCCGTCTTGTCGCCGACCGCTCGTTGATCAATCGCATGGGTTTCAACAATGAGGGTCTGGAGGCCGTGGCGGCGCGACTCGAGCGAGTACGGCGCGAACGTCGTCGACCGGTTGTCGGCGTGAACATCGGCAAGAACAAGACGACACGGGAGGAGTCCGCTGCCGCGGACTACGCGGTGTGCGCCGCGAGGTTAGCGCCTGTTGCGGACTACCTTGCAGTGAACGTTTCCAGCCCGAACACTCCCGGCCTGCGGGGTCTGCAGGATGTCGAGCGACTCGAACCCATCCTCGCCGGAGTACTCGAACAGGCGGGCTCGACGCCGGTGCTCGTGAAGATCGCACCGGATCTCGATGACGATGCCGTTGCGGATATCGCCGCACTCGTCAGTCGGCTCGGGCTCGCCGGTGTCATCGCCACGAATACGACGATCAGTCGCAAGGGGCTCGTCACGGATGCGCAGCGGCTCGACGAGATCGGAGCCGGAGGGCTCTCCGGCCCGCCGTTGCGACGTCGCTCCCTCGACGTACTGCGTCTCCTCAGGGAAGTGCTGCCGAACGACACTACGGTCATCTCCGTCGGCGGCGTGCAGGGAGGGCTCGACGTGCACGAGCGACTCATGGCGGGCGCGAACCTCGTGCAGGGCTTCACGGAGTTCATCTACTCCGGGCCAGCATGGGCGCAGCGCGTCAACAAAGACCTCGCGGCGCTGCGCGCCGCGTAGCCGGCTCAGTCGATCTTCTGGAAGCGGCCGACCTGCGGCTTCGGCATGCGCATGAAGCGCATCTGCGTCGACCGCATCGAGGCGTACCAGCTGACGCCCTTGGTCTTGCCGGGGCCGAACTTCTGCGTGATCTTGCGGCGGAGCCTCCAGGTGAAGACGATGCAGTCGAGGATCGTCAGGCCCACGAAAGCCCACAGCAGCGCGAAGGTGAGCACGCGCATCTCCGCCGTGTTGATGAAGGTCATTGCGAGCACGATGATCATCGCAGGCATCAGCATCGACCCGATCGAGAATCTGGCGTCCACGTAGTCGCGCGCATAGCGCTTGACGGGTCCGCGGTCTCGGGCGGGCATGTACTGCTCTTCGCCGCGAGCATACCCCTCCTGCGCACGCTGGCGCTGCTGCGCCATCTGCTCACGCGCCTGCTTCTTCGCTTGCTTGCGGTCACTGGGGACGAGTGGTCGCTGCGAGTTCTTCACGAGTTCGGACCGCTTCGGAGTCTTGGGCTTCTCGGGCGTCGTCGGAGCCTCCGCCTCGTAATCGTCAGCGGCGTTCTTAGGCTTGGAACCAAACAGCGGCACGGCGTCCTCACAAATCGGGAATACTCTTTCGCCAGTCTACCGCCTGCCGTCGGCGCCCGTTCACTAGCATGGAAGCATGACGAATCACGAGCAAGCGCTGGGCGCAGTCGACGCGAGCATGGAGCAGACGATCGCGGATCTGGAGAATCTCATCCGCATCCCCTCCGTGGCGTTCGATGGATACGACCACGCCCACCTCAAGCACAGTGCTGAGGCGGTCAAGGCACTCATGGAATCGACCGGGGTTTTCGACCACGTGCGGATCGAGCGAGTCCCGATCGAGCCCGGCAGCGAGGTGCTCGGGCAGCCCGCGGTCATTGCCCGCCGGGAGGCGGCACCGGGCAAACCGACTGTGCTGCTGTATGCCCATCACGATGTGCAGCCGTGGGGCGATGAAGCACTCTGGAACACGCCGCCGTTCGAACCGACCGTCATCGGCGACCGGCTGTACGGCAGGGGAGCAAGTGACGACAAAGCGGGCGTGATCAGTCACGTGGCAGCGCTACGAGTGCTCGAGCAGGTCGCGCCGGACAACGGGCTCGGCATTGCGCTCTTCATCGAGGGTGAGGAGGAGTTCGGCTCACGTTCGTTCGCGAACTTCCTCGCAACGCATCGAGACACGCTCGCTGCTGACGCGATCGTGGTTGCCGATAGCGACAACTGGTCGACCGAGGTGCCGAGCCTCACCGTCGCGCTTCGGGGCAACGTGACGTTCAGGGTCACGATCACCACGATGGAGCACGCGGTTCACTCGGGCATGTTCGGAGGGGCTGTCGTCGACGGCGCAATGGCGATGATCCAGACGCTGTCGACGCTGTGGGATTCGACTGGAGCGGTCGCGGTTGACGGACTCGCTTCCGCCTCCCGCGAAGTTCCGGAGAAACCCGAGGACGAAATTCGTGCAGACGCGGGAGTCTTGGAGGGTGTCGCCCTCGCTAGTGACGGGCCCGTGCTGGAACGCATGTGGTTCGGTCCCTCGATTACTGTTACCGGAATGGACATCCCTCCCGTGCAGCAAGCATCGAACACGATTCAGCCGTCGATGAGTGCGAAGATTTCGGCGCGGGTCGCTCCCGGACAGTCCGCGCAGGAGGCGTTCGAGGCGATCGAGCGCCACATCCGCGCTCACGCACCCACCGGCTCCAGGGTCGAAATCACGGAGGTCGACACGGGGAATCCCTTCCTCGTCGACACGACCGGGGACGCTGTCGCCGCGATGAAGCAGGCGATGGCGGATGCGTGGGGTCACGAGCCGATGGAAGTCGGTATCGGCGGCTCGATTCCGTTCATCGCCACGCTCGAGCAGGAATTTCCCAAAGCTGAGATCCTGGTAACGGGAGTAGAAGACCCGGCAACTATGGCTCACAGCCCCAACGAATCGCAGCATCTCGGTGTGTTGCGGAACGCGATCGGATCGGAAGCACTCTTCTTGATCCGCATGGCAGGAGGTACGCAATGACGGATACAACAACGGCAGCGGCTCACGGAGTAACGCTGAGCGAAGCGGCAGCGGACAAGGTGCACCGTCTGCTCGTGCAGGAGGGGCGCGACGACCTCCGGTTGCGCGTCGCAGTACAGCCGGGAGGCTGCTCGGGTCTGATCTACCAGCTGTATTTCGATGAGCGCACGCTCGATGGCGATGCAATCGTCGAGTTTCCCGCAGGTGAATCGTCGCAGGTCGAGGTTGTCGTCGACAGGATGAGCGTGCCGTACCTCGACGGTTCAACGATCGATTTCGAGGATTCCATCGAGAAGCAGGGCTTCACGATCGACAACCCGAATGCGCAGGGAAGCTGCGCCTGCGGCGATAGTTTCAGCTAACTCGCGGAGGGTGTCGGGTGCACCAGGAGAGCCGCCCGGCGTACTAGGATGAAGAGGCACACATTTTGAGCGAAGGACGTCCCCTTGCGTAACCGACGAACACGATGGCTAGCGATCCCTGCCGCGATCCTGACCGCGGCTGTTCTTGCTGGATGCACCCAGGATCAAATGCAGGGCTGGCTGCCCTCGACGCCTGGTCTCACGAACCATGTCGACCGCGTTGTCGGGCTCTGGACCACATCGTGGATTGTGCTCCTGGCAGTGGGAGTGATCGTTTGGTTCCTGATGCTGTGGGCAGCGGTTGTGTACCGTCGCCGCAAGGGCCAGATCGGGCTTCCCGCGCAGCTTCGCTACAACATGCCCATCGAGATTTTCTTCACGACCGTCCCCGTGATTCTTGTGCTCGGCTTCTTCGCGTTCACAGCGCGCGACCAGGCTGCCATTGAACAGCCCATCGAAGACCCGGATGTGCAGATCACCGTGTACGGCAAGCGCTGGGCCTGGGACTTCGTTTATGAGCGCGACGGACAGGACTCCGTGTACTACGAGAGCATCCAGGCGCTCAATGTTCCCGGCTCCATGGAGATCGACGAGGACACGATTCCGACGCTGTATCTCCCGTCGAATTCGTCGGTGGAGATCACGCTCGAATCGCGTGACGTCGCACACTCCTTCTGGATCGTGGAGTTCCTCTACAAGAAGGACATGCTGCCCGGCGTGACGAACTATATGTACTTCGAAACGGGCGATGTGGAAGGGGTGTTCACGGGTAAATGCGCCGAGCTCTGCGGTGAATACCACTCGATGATGCTGTTCAATGTCGAGATCGTCCCGCCGGAGGAATACCAGGACTACCTGGACGAACTTGAAGCGCAGGGTAACGTCGGTCACCCCGACTCGGACCTGAACCCGCTGCAGCCGACCTGGGGCCCGGAGGGAACCGACAACGAGGAGCTGGGTAACTAATTATGACCGCGACCGTTACTCCTGATCAGGGCGTTTCACCGTCGGCGAAGCGCAAAGCCAACATCGTGGTCGATTACCTCACGACCACGGACCACAAGAAGATCGGATACATGTATCTGATCTCCTCGTTCCTCTACTTCTGCATCGGCGGAGTCATGGCGCTCATGATCCGCGCGCAGCTGTGGGCGCCGGGGCTCGACATCATCCCTACACAGGAGCAGTACAACCAGCTCTTCACGATGCACGGCACGATCATGCTGCTGATGTTCGCAACGCCGCTGTTCGCTGCGTTCGCGAACGTCCTGATGCCGCTGCAGATCGGTGCCCCTGACGTAGCCTTCCCCCGGTTGAACGCGTTCGCCTACTGGCTGTACAGCTTCGGTTCGCTCATCGCAATCGCTGGATTCCTCACCCCGCAGGGAGCAGCTTCCTTCGGCTGGACCGCATACGCACCACTCTCCGACACGGCATTCTCGCCCGGAGTCGGCGGGCACATGTGGGTGCTCGGCCTCGGCATCAGCGGTTTCGGAACCATCCTCGGTGCCGTGAACTTCATCACCACCATCATCACGATGCGTGCACCCGGGATGACGATGTTCCGCATGTCGATCTTTAGCTGGAACGTGCTCGTCACGTCGATTCTGGTGCTGATCGCCTTCCCCGTGCTGGCAGCAGCACTGTTCGGGTTGGCGGCAGATCGAATCCTTGACGCGAATGTCTATGATCCGGCTGCGGGCGGAGCATTGCTATGGCAACATTTGTTCTGGTTCTTCGGCCACCCAGAGGTGTATATCATCGCACTGCCGTTCTTCGGTATCGTCTCGGAGATCGTCCCGGTATTCAGCCGTAAGCCGATCTTCGGCTACAAGACGCTGGTCGGCGCAACGATCGCGATTGCTGCCCTTTCGGTTGCGGTGTGGGCGCACCATATGTATGTCACGGGTTCCGTCCTATTACCGTTCTTCGCACTCATGACGATGCTCATCGCGGTGCCGACGGGAGTGAAGATCTTCAACTGGATCGGCACGATGTGGCGTGGCTCATTGACGTTCCAATCACCTATGGTGTGGACGCTGGGCTTCCTCGTCACGTTCGTGTTCGGTGGACTAACCGGCGTGATCCTCGGATCGCCGCCGCTGGACTTCCACATCTCGGACACCTACTTCGTGGTCGCGCACTTCCACTACGTTGTCTTCGGAACCGTTGTGTTCGCGATGTTCGCGGGCTTCTACTTCTGGTGGCCGAAGTGGACCGGGTACAAGCTGAACGAGAAGCTCGGTCACATTCACTTCTGGCTGCTGTTCATCGGCTTCCACATGACGTTCCTCATCCAGCACTGGATCGGTGTCGTCGTCATGCCGCGTCGTTACTACACGTATCTCGAGTCGGATGGCGTCACGTGGATGAACCAGCTCTCCACAGTCGGTGCGATGCTGCTGGCGGTGTCCATGATTCCGTTCTTCCTGAACGTCTACCTCACGCACCGTTACGGCGAAAAGGTCACGCAGGACGACCCGTGGGGCATGGCCCGAAGCCTCGAGTGGGCGACGAGCTGCCCGCCTCCTCGCCACAATTTCACTTCGATTCCACGTGTTCGCTCCGAGTCGCCTGCCTTCGATCTGCATTATCCGGAGTATGCTCCGCGAGGTCATCATCAGGGCGAGAAGAAAGTTTCCACCGCAGAGGGAGAGCAGTAGTCCATGAAGGCGAATGTCGTAATCCTTTGGATCATCGGAGCGTTCTTCCTGTTCGCGGGAGGGCTCTACTCGTACTGGGCGATTCTCGACACTGGACGGATCGAGTGGGTGGGAACGGTCGCGATGTCGCTCACGGGAGTCATGGCGATCTTCATCGCCGTGTACATGTGGTGGTCGATTATGCGACCCAGCAGAGGGCACGTGTACCCGGAAGACCGTCTCGACGCGGAGATCGACGATGGTGACCCCGAACTGGGTCACTTCTCGCCGTGGAGCTGGTGGCCCATCATCCTTGCTGCGGCCATCAGCATCTTCGTCATGGGTATTGCCATCAGCACCTTCATGCTGCCGATCGGCCTCGCGTTGATTGCCGTCTCACTCGTCGGCTGGGTATACGAGTACTACAGGGGTAACTTCGTACAACGATAGGCCGAGCGCCCGTCATACGATGGAATGACTTCGCGCCGCCGACCACTGGTTGGCGGCGCGTCGCGCGTACTCTGGAGCCATGATCCGATCGGTAACGCGCACGCAGGTATTGATCGACCTGTTGATCGCCGTGTTGATCGTTGTTCCTTTGACGCTGTTCGACGGACTCTTCGTCTTTGCCAGCACGGGCAACGGACTACTGCCGCTGTGGCCGCCTGCCCTCGGGCTACTCCTCATCGGCCTCCTGACGATTCGACGGCTGGCTCCCATTCCCTCGCTCTACGCAGCGCTGTTGCTCGCGGCCGTGCACGTCATCCTGCTAGCGCAGGGTGTCTACGCCGTGTGGTTCGCCGTTATCGTCCTGCTTGCGACAGTGGGCCGATATGCCAAGAAGCAGATCGAATGGTGGCTGACGGCCATTACCATCTTCGTGGCAGCACTCCTGGTGTCGTTGGCCGTCGTCAGAATGTCCTTTGGGCTCAGTGGTGTCGGAATCGAATTCCGGTGGGAGCAGGTAATTACGGCGGCCGTATTCGGGTTCGTGCCTTCTGGTCTGTTCTTCGGCGGTGCCGTGCTGGCGGGCGTTGTGCTGCGGCTCATCGTGCGGACGAACATGGAAGCGCGGGAGCGGCAGCGTGCACAGGCGTCGATGCTGTCGCAGATGCAGTTGCGAGCGGCAGAGGAGGAACGCACAGCAATTGCCCGGGACATGCACGATGTTGTTGCGCACTCGCTTGCGGTCGTCGTTGCTCAGGCGAACGGGGCGCGCTATACGCCAGATGCTGAGAAGAAGGACGAGACGCTCGCGACGATTGCCGGTACAGCGAAATCCGCACTCACCGACGTTCGGGGTCTTTTGCACCAGTTGCGACACTCGCAGGCCGCGGATGCCAATACGGGGCTGGATGACATCCCTGGGCTTGTGGAGCAGATACGGGCAACGGGTGTCGACGTGCGGTTGGTGATGCCGCAGGCTGATATCTCGGTCGCGCGAACGAGCCAGCTTGCCGCATATAGAATCGTCCAGGAGGCGCTGACGAACTCGATGCGTCACGGCATCGCAGGAGCTCCCGTGTTCGTCAGGTTGATCGGCGAGGCCGGCCAGCTTGCTATCGATGTGCACAATCGTCCCGGTAGCTTC